>SYLK01000867.1 GCA_005809115.1 Planctomyces sp.
TACGGAACAATGAGGCGGTCTACCAGTCCGGATTTCAGGATTCGTCCGACGGCAGCATCGTCGTGACTTTCACCTTCATGAATCGTGACGAACATTGGGGCGAAATGCAGCCATCGGGGACACTTCAGGTTCAATTTGATCCGCAGATGGACTGGTCCATTCGGAAGTTTATTCTGACGTCTGGCCCACCCTTTAATTTCGTGACTCAGGGAAGTGTAGCCGTCGAAAGACTGGAGGACCACGGGGTTGTGGCAACTGCGATTGAATGGGCAGCTTACGACTTGGCGGATGCCCCAGGACAGGATTCATCGGCGACACCGGCGGCGTTTTCGGAACGCCAGGTTGGAACGATTGAAATCATGGAGAGACCCGCAGCCTTCGTTCAGCAGGATTTCACCCTTGAATCGCTGGGTGTGGTGGATGTTGAGAAACACACAGCGCGAGTCCGGTGGATAATTACAGTAACAGCAAACCTCATCCTGTTGTTGCTTCTCCTTGGATGGTTTCTGCGGTCGCGCGCCAGCTCGCGACGACACGCCACCGCAGAAATCCAGAATGGTACCGCCCATGCACTCTGAACCCTGCTCCGATTGGTCGGACGGCGACCGGCATGGGAATCAACGGCCCTGACAAAAACGGGCCAGGGACCCGCTGAAATCGTTTCCGGCAGGAATTGGCGAGCCGCGTCGAGAACGACTCCCGGTTCTGTCAGACGTTTTAAGTGGTCGTGCTGTGTTGGATAGCTGAGTTGGGATAGTTGCCTCGCGCTCGGTGTGCGGGGCGAACGTTCGAGGGCCAGAGTTTGGCTCACATTTTCTGTTTCCCGAAAGGAACTCCAATGAACCGATTGGTCGGTGTCTGCGCAAGACAGTTATGCGGTGACTTTGTTGCAACATTCATTTGCGCTGCGCTGGTCGCGATTAACATCGTGATGCTCCCAGGCACGACAATGGCCGCGAACCCGGACGCGTGTTGCGGTCAGGCATGTAGTGCGATTGTGCCATGTGCCTGCACGGGCTGTCCGACGTGTTCGAGTCCAGGGGCTGGCGGCAGAGCCTGCACCACCCCATAGTGGCGTGTTCAGCGTGATTACGGCTCCCGTACATGGGATCGTTGGGATATGGTGCCGCGATCGGATGTGCGGTGCATGGTGAATCGATTCGTCGCTCGTGTTGCGGTTAAAGTAACATGCAGACATACCGGGTACTCTGGTCCCGCGGCTTGTGTTGGCACTGCGCAGTGATCTGTGTGGTGCTGATGGTGCATTGCTTCCTGTTGGTCCGGGTGATGCTCACTTGCAGCCCGACGGTCGATGAGGTTTCGCATCTTCCGTCGGGTTTAAGTCACTGGCGATTCGGCCGATTCGATCTGTATCGAGTGAATCCGCCGCTCGTGCAGGGGATCGCGGCAATGCCTCTCCTGCTCGCTGATGTCAGAGAAGACTGGAACGGCTATGCGCCCGAGTTCCGCCAGGACAAGAACGAGCGACTGGAATTTTCGGTCGGACGAGCGTTCGTTGCTGCGAATGGGGCGGCAGCGATCCCGCTTTATCGGCGCAGTCGCCTGGCCTGTGTTCCCTTCAGTATTGCTGGCGCGCTCTCTTGCTATTTTTTCGCACGCGATCTTTACGGACGAGTGGGGGGCATCGTCTCTTTGTGCATGTGGTGTTTTTCACCGTTTCTGATTGGTAACGCGGCGATCGTCACTCCGGATGCTCCGGGCGCAGCAATGGCGATTCTCGCCGTGTATGCGAGCTGGCGATGGCTGTCACAGCCCGACGCCACGCGAACAATTCTTGCAGGTCTGGCACTCGGTCTGGCACAGCTTGCAAAAACCACCTGTGCGATCCTGTATTTTGTGATTCCGGTCATATGGCTCATTCGGCAGAGCCGAGTCGGCCGGGAGACCGCCGGAGACCGACACAAAGTCGGGCAGTTGCTGTTGATCCTCCTGTTGGGAATTTATGTGACGAATCTCGGATACCTGTTTGACGGTTCCTTCCAGCGGCTTGGTGACTTTCCGTTTGTCTCGCGGGCTCTTGGGGGACCAACGGCTCGCCTTTACGCGCCGGACAACCCCTTTCGTGACACGATTCTGGGGTGGGTCCCGGTTCCATTCCCTGCGGACTACATTCACGGGATTGACCTGCAGAGACTGGACTTTGAAGGCGAGCGATGGTCGTATGCCGCCGGAGTTCAGCAACTGGGCGGCTGGTGGTGGTGGTATCTTTACGCGCTGGCGGTGAAAACTCCGCATGGGACGATGGTACTGGTGCTGATGGCCGTTGTGGCATCGTGGACGATGTCGAGAGACACAGCGGCGGTGAAAATCACAACGGCGAGCCGGGGGTGTCAACCCCCGGATTGTTCCACAAGTTCCGGGATCGACGCCAGGGTCGAATTCGGCGAGAGCGACGGAATCACATCCAGCGACGGTATCAGGGGAATGACGTCCCCAGCTCGCCTGAGGGCCAGATTGAACCACGTCCGTGGTGACTGGCTGGTGCTGATTCCCGCGGCGATGATCCTTGTGCTGGTCAGTTCACAGACGGGATTTTCCCGCTACCTCCGCTATCTGCTGCCGGCGTACCCCTTTGTGTTCGTGTGGGTGGGGCGAGTCGGTCAGTCTGCGATCATGCAGCGGAAATGGTGGGCCACGGCCGTGATCGGCGCTCTGGGCTGGAACATCTGGTCCTGCCTTTGCATTCATCCTCATCACATGGCGTATTTCAACGAACTGTCGGGCGGCCCGGACAATGGACACTGGCATCTGCTGGATGCCAACGTCGACTGGGGCCAGGCCAGCCTGGAATTGAAACGCTGGCTCGATGAGTACCGCAAAACGGAGGCTGTCGAAGAACGCACGGACGTGTACCTGTCGCTGTTTGCGGAACAGTTTTGCATGAAGCCGTCCGACATGGGGATCGATGGCCAGACGCTTCCGCTCCGTGCTGAGTCCGACTTCGACATGAAACGTCCTGCCCCCCTGGATGAATTACCGGCGGGGCTCTATGCCATAAGTGTCAATCACCTTCATGGATATCGCCATGCGAGATGGGGAGATCCTGACTGTTCTGAATTCCTCAATCTGCGACCGATCGCCGTAATTGGGCATGCAATTCACATTTTTCGTCTGCCTTTGGAGCCGTGATGCGGTCGGGAAATGAATCGCCCCCCCCCGCCCAGTACGCGCCGGACGCCGGTAACGGCGGCGTCGCGCAAGGCACGCACACCGATGGAATAACAGCAAGATCTGGTACCAGATTTGATTATTGACCGGAGGACAACAGGGGCGATGGCCAATTTTCGGTCCTGGAAGACGTACATGCTGCGGCTGATTGACCGGTTGGCGGTCATGCACGGCATGCAGGCACCGTTTCTTGACGCAGGTTGCGGTTCGGGCGATGTGTCGTTGCATCTCGCAAATCGTGGCTGGGCAGGAAATGCGGTCGATTTTTCGGACGAGGCCGTCCTGGAAGCGGTTCAGCGACTTCGCGACCATCGGATCGTCTCCGTCGTTCGCGGAAATCTGCTGGCACTCGAATTGTCGCCCGCAAAGACCGTCCTGCTGATGGACGTGATCGAACACGTCAGGGACGATGAAACCCTCCTTCGCCGACTGTCCGACCTCGTGCTGCCCGGCGGTCATCTGGTCGTGACCGTGCCGGTGAATCCGACCGAATGGCGGTGGGATGACGAATTCTACGGTCACTACCGAAGGTACGTCCGTGAGGACTTCACGGCGATGATCGAGCGCAGCGGGCTCCAGGTACTGAGCGTCTGGGACTGCAGTTTTCCGCTGTTCTGGGGAATGCGTCGAGTTTACACGGCGATCCTGCGGGAACGCGACGGTCCGGTGCGAACACTGGACGACCGCACGAAGTGCAGTTCCCAACGGAGTGCCTGGAACTTTTCCCCGGTGTCGGCCTGGATCGACGGCCTGATCATGGCGACCCGGCTGTATTATGTGCAGTACCCGTTTCGGCACGGCCGGTGGGGATGCGAAATTCTGTTGGTGGCGGGGAAGCCGGGGGGCGAGGAAAATCCAGTGGAGCGTCATGGCGAAACGATGTCAGATTCGATGCGATTCAGTGGCGAATCCGGGATTGACTCAACCGCCGATGAAACAGTTGCCCCGGAATTCTACGCCAACGGCGTTGCGTCACACAGCCTGGGGTTGCCAGCGGGAGCACAGCGGACGCCGGCTACCCCAGGACACGGTCGCCCGGATGAGTTCGACCCCAACGGGGTTGCGTCGGTTGCAGGGACGGCTCCCGGTTCGGGGGTTGTTCTCGTGACACAACCCCGTTGGGCAACGCTGTGAAGCATTTTGAATCCGGAAAAACTGGGGTTTTCCGAATTGGAGGAATATGAGATAGGCCAGATTCCCTGACCACCAACTGAACCAATCAGTCAGAAAGGAATCTGGCCATGAGTCTCAGGAAACAGCA
>SYLK01000072.1 GCA_005809115.1 Planctomyces sp.
GTGATTCCTTCAAGAATCCCCGCGTCCGGCGGCGGCGTCTTCAGAACGCCGTCCTTCACGACAAAGATATTGTCACCCGTGCACTCCGACACTTCGCCGTTGTGGTTCAGCATCAGTGCTTCCACCGTGCCCGCGTCGGTCCCTTCGATCTTGGCCATGATGTTATTCAGATAGTTGAGCGACTTGATTCGCGGACTCAGCGCCCCCGGGTGATTCCGGATTGTACTGGCCGTGATCAAGTTCATCCCGGTTTCATACAGCTCCGGCGGATACAGGGAAATCGTATCCGCGATAATGATCACCTGCGGATTGCTGGTCCGGCGAATGTCCAGACCCAGCGATCCGGCACCACGCGTCACCACCAGCCGCACATAGCCATCACTGATGCCGTTCTGCCTGACGGTGTCCTCCACCTCTGCCGTCATGGCTGACTGACTGATCGGAATCTCCAGCCGTATGGCCAGCGCGCTTTCGTACAGACGACGGATATGCTCCCGGAGTCGAAACACGCGTTCACTGTACACGCGAATTCCTTCGAAGACGCCGTCACCGTACAACAAGCCGTGGTCGAAGACGCTGACCGACGCCTGATCCGACGGTACCATTTTACCGGACACATAGACTTTACGTGACATTGGATAGAGACCTGTTTTGAGAACCGGTTATGATGGTCGGCCGGGAGGCTCCCAGAGCCTCGTGCCGGAGCCCCTGTCCCGCAGTCCCCGTCCCGGAGCGCCGGGTCGCAACGCGGCTTCGGAGGGACCGGGAACCCTGCCGGACAGACAAGGTTTGCGTTGATTACCGGGAGAAGTCTAGCGAAATCTGAAGTCCTTCGGGAGCCTGACGGCTCCGGTTCATCGTTTCCGAGACCCGTCAGGGCGGGTGGGTCTCTGCGGTCTGCGTTTCGACGGGAATGTTGAATTTCTGTATTCCGGGAAAGGCAATCCCTGCCATGCCTGATCCGCCGCTCGCTGGCGATCCGCGTTTTGACCACGATTCCACTGACCGCGCTGCACAAACCCAGGTCCCGGCGAGTGTGCCGCGGGAAGCCGCTCCGGACGCAGTCACGTGGGTGGTTCAGTTGCCCGCGGCGACGCCTGCGGCGGCTGGCGGCCAGCCGGCACCACGATCCGACTGGCCGCTGCCCGAGGAAGTGGGGGGTTTTCCGATCACATCCCGGATTGCCCGCGGAGGCATGTGGATCGTGTATCAGGCGCGGGATCAGCAGCTGGGACGGGAGATCGCCGTCAAGGTGCTGCGTCCCGATCATCTGGGCAATTCTGTGCTGGCGCGCCGCTTCGTGGACGAAGCCAGGATCAATGGCCGGCTGGAACATCCCGGAATCGTCCCGGTCTACCAGATCAATCGCGGCGACTCCGCACAGCCGTATATTGCCATGATGCTGGCAGATGGCCAGACGCTGGCCAGGGTTCTGAGTCAGCGGAAGGATCCGGCTGCTGAGCTGCCGCACCTGCTGAAGATCTTTGACGGAATCTGTCAGACGATTGCTTATACGCACTCACGCGACGTGATCCATCGGGATCTGAAACCCGAGAACGTCATGGTCGGGGAATTCGGTGTGGTGAAAGTGATGGACTGGGGAATTGCCAAGGACCTCAGACGGACGGCAGAAGCGCACCGCGAACCGGATCTCTCCGAACGGCCTGCATCCTCAGCTGCAGCGCTGTCCCTGGACTACGGGCAGCCTGTCTCGGATTCTGCGAGAATGGCGGATTCCGAGGACCTGATTGAAACCGAGTTCGGTACGATCCTGGGGACGCCGGCCTACCTGCCGCCGGAGCAGGCGCGGGGACAGACGGAACAGATGAACAAATCCTCGGACGTTTTCGCCCTTGGGGGAATTCTGTGTGAGATTCTGACCGGGCACCCGCCGTATACTGGTGAGACGATATCGCTGATATTCGACAAGGCGTACCGTGCGCAGCTGGATGAGGCATTTGCTCGTCTGGATGCCTGTGCGGCTGAACGGTACCTGGTCGTTCTGGCGAAGTGGTGTCTCGATCCGGACCCGGCGCGAAGACCGCGGGATGCCGGCGTGGTGGCGCAATCGATGACTGCCTGGCTGGAGTCGGACCTGCGGCGCGTGGAACGCGACCTGGTGCGCTTCTTCGAACTGTCCCTGGACATGTTCTGCATCGCCGGACTGGATGGGTATTTCCGTCGCGTCAACCAGAACTTTCCCCGACTTCTCGGTTATCCGGCGTCCCAGCTGGTGTCTCGTCCGTTCATGGATTTCGTGCATCCGGAGGACGTGACGGCCACTCGGCAGGCGATGACCGATCTTGATCACGGCTGCCCGGTGATCCGGTTTCGAAACCGCTATCGCCACCTGGGTGGTCATTATCTCTGGCTGGAATGGACCGCACAGTCGATACCGGATGAGGGTGTGATCTATGCCGTTGCGCGCGACGTCACGGAACTCGTCGCGGATGCGGCAGTGCACCAGCGCCGGGAAACGATCATGCGATTTCAGGAGGCGGGTCAGGACGCCTCGGAGGATTCCGTCATCGCCTGTGGAACAGACGGCCGGATCATCAGCTGGAACACCGCCGCGGAAAGGCTGACGGGACTGTCAGCTCGGGAGACCGCTGGACTGCCTGTTTCACAACTGATCCTGCCCGGCGAGCGACCCGTCTGGGACTCGCTGCTGAATCGAGTGATCCAGGGTCATCAGCCCGGCGTGGAGCGGCTGACCTGCCTCTCCCGCGACGGAACCAGCGTGACCGCGCGGATCCGGACGGTTCCGGTGCGAGATCAGCAGCAGCAGATTATCGGAGCGGTGCTGGTGGTCCGCTCGGTGACGACGGACGTGGCGCCCGGGTGACCAGGGGGATGATCCACTCGACCGGTGTGCCAGGCTCGGCTTCACTCAGGGCGGATCCGGGGGACATCTGCAGATCGGCATAGTGCAGTGGTCCGTGGATCCCGTGGGGGATGAGTCGCAGTCGACTCCGCGAAGCTTCCACGCGTACCTCAATGAAGCTCTGGTAAAACGGCGCGACGTTGGCATCAAAGGCGGCCGACAGCCATTCCGCGGAAAATGGCCAGCCGGAAAACGTCCTGGTCCAGATCCACGCCGGCCGCTTCCAGCCGGGTATGGTGGTTTCGATCATTGATTCCACCAGCGACCGCGGGGGATAAAATCCCCACTCGCTGGTGACCGGAACGGCGGGCCAGTCCAGAGCCGTGCCGAAACTGAGATACGCTCCGCCACCACCGTTGACGAAATGATGGATCGGAGGCGACGGTTCTGCCGCCGCCGACCCGCGATTCGGCGGTGGTTCCCGATAATATTCGAGGTCGTGGGTGTCTCCCGCCATCACGACGGAAACATCGTGCTGCCGGAGCAGTTTTCTCAGCTCCTGAAATTCCGGATCAGTCGCCGACAGGTCATGCCCGCCGGCAAGGAAGGGATGACCCAGAATGACCATTTTCGTCCGGGACCCGGCTGCCTCCAGAGCGGCTTCCAGCCACTTTCGCTGAACAGGGTCAATGCTTCGCGTGACTCCGGTGTCGACTGCGAACAATGCGAACGAGTCTGTCCGGAACTGAAAATACGGCGCCTGCTGCAGCTGCGTCGGAACCCGGTATGCGGCGCGAAGTCGCGTGGCCTGTGCAATCAGTTCGTCGATACGGCTGTCGGTTGTGCTCGTGATGCGGTTGTCGACGTCGACACGAGCCAGCATGGCTGCGCGGGCCGCCGCCGGCTCAAAAAACGTGGCGATGAATCCCTCCAGGGCGTCGTACCAGTCATGGTTGCCGGGAATCGCATAGACCGGCTTCTCAGTTCCCATGAAGGGCAGCCAGAAGTTGCTTTCGTAGTTTCGCATCGCCCCGGTGGGATAAACGACATCCGACGAAATCACGACGAACCGCACGTCGTCATGTCTCACGGTCCTCAGGAACTCACTCCGCAGGACGTGCTGCGAAGCGTCGCCCTCACCAGGATCCCCGATCACCAGAAATGCAAAGTCCGGCCCGGAATCTGTGTCAGGCGGGTCGATCAGAAATCGTTCCTCCAGCGGAGCCTGCGGAGCAGTGGCCAGGACTGCTTCAGCCATGGCGGCCCGCCAGGTGTCCGTACGTTGTGCCGCCCAGGAATTCCAGATCCCGGCTGCCCAGTTTTCCGTGTCAAAATACCAGCTCATGCCCCACATGGGGGCTGTGGCAGCGATCACTGCTGCCACCGGCAGTCCCATCTGCAGCCCCCGGCTCACGGCCAGTGACAGCGAGCATCGCGCCAGCCGCAGCCGGATCGCCATTCGCAGCCGAAATGTCAGCAGAAACTGCAGAGGCCGGCGAATCCAGCCCCGGCCCCGTCCCGGCACCGTACACCATTGCCAGGCGAAACTTTCCATCGGTCGCGTCATCCGGTTCGTGGTGGCCAGCAGCGGGATCATCACCAGGAACGCCAGCACTAACGCCGCAAACAGATCTCCGAGCACGGCAAAACCCGGCGACAACAGCCCGACAAATGTCCGGTCATACCCCATTCTTCCGGCATGAATCGCCAGCAGCGTCATCAGAAAACTGAAGATCCAGCCGCGATCGATCGCAGTCCGGGAGCGTTCTTCGGCCGTGATCGTCCGCACCAGGGAATCCGCCTCGGAACCCGAGACAAAACCGAAGTCCGTCGTCACCGATTCGGCAGAGAACTCCTCAGACATCAACGGTGAAATCAGGGAATTCCAGGCCGACAGAAAGATGCGGACTGCCGCGGCAGCGGCCAGAGTCCAGGCGATCCAGGATTCACGCAGCAGCAGGATGGCGAGCATCGCTGCGGCATTTCCGCCGGTGGCGAACAGCGCCTTCCGCCGCGTTGCCCACCCGGTGCCACTCCGGACGGCCACAGCGAAATTTCTCGCAACGTCGACGCCAAACCACGCGGCCGTCAGCAACTGAAACGCTCCGGTGGCGAAATACGGGGCATGCATCAGAAGCAGGCCCAGTCCGAGCGAAACCACGCCGCTCGACCACGCCGCCCGCTGATCCTCCCAGCTGGCCCGGCGAAAGCCGTGAGTCATTTCCAGCAGTGCGGTCACGATCAGCAGAAATCCCAGACGTCCCCGAATCTCACCCTCAGTCAATGGGGCCAGCACCGCAAGAATTCCCGGCCAGAGCGCTGCAAGGAAGTAAAGACGGGACTGCCAGCCGGGAGCCCACCTCACCGCCCCGTCGCGATCCGCCTCGGACTGTGTCTCCAATGATGCTCTCCCCCCCTCTGCAGGATTCAGAAAGATCCGCACGGCGGCGAATGCCCCGCGCTGCTGCGGTCGGGTTTCGGCTCTCCGCTCCCCACGCTACTCCGCATCGCCCAGCAGTGTTCCCAGCCAGCGGGTGTCATCAAAGCCCTCGAACGCCACCCGCGCTGCCATCGTCAGCGGAACCGACAGCAACATGCCGACCGGGCCCAGAGCCCAGCCCCAGAAGACCATGGAACAGAAGACGACGAGCGCTGACAGCCCCATCCCGCGCCCCATCACACGCGGCTCCAGAATGTTGCCAACCGCCATGTTCACCACCACGTAGCCAATGCAGGCGGCAGCCGCCACCAGCAGCCCCAGATCCAGCCAGGCCACCA
>SYLK01000868.1 GCA_005809115.1 Planctomyces sp.
CGACTGGCCGATCTGACGAATCAGCTCCGGCCGATCTCCACCCGGCAGCCGCCTTGCCTGCCCCCTTTCGACGAACTCAATCACCCTCTTCGAGAAATCCTCCCGGAGAACCGCCGCCGTCGCATCGGTAATCGCCCCCTGCACAGCCGCCAGTTCTGCCTGCTGCATCCGCTCATCGGTGATCAGGCCGAAATCCGTGCTGATCCGGATGCCTCGATGCACGAAATCCACGTTGCACAGAGACTTCATCCCGAACACCGCCCCGTTCTCACAGAATCCGTCGTACACGAACAGGTTGAACACCGTCCGGGAACAGCCGACTTCGCTGTTCCGGTACTCGAATCCGATGAACCAGTCCCGCTTGTTGGGGCCAATCCCCCGAATTGAAGGTTCCCGATGGATGAACCGGATCCGAGTGTGGGTATCCGTCAGCTGACCGCCCAGGGCTTTCCATTCACCGGACTTCTGTGACACCAGTTCCAGCATCGGCGTCACGATCAGGCAGTCGTCGATCGGCTTGAACGCATCACTGACGACGGCCCGGGCCAGCCGGTTGCCGTTGGGCCGCATCGTGCGGACCTGGAACTTCTGGCCGGCATCAGCCCGGACCAGCATGTCGTTGAGGATCTGAACCCGCAGGTCATCATATCCCCGCTCCGTCAGCTCACTGCCGAAACTCCGCAGCCCCTTGCTCAGCCGGTCACTCAACTGATCGACAGCGTGGTCCGTGGCGTTCCAGCTGCTGGAACCGGCCACGAACCGCATGGCTTTCCCGTCCAGTTCCGTCTGCAGCAGATTGGCCGGGACGGCATAATCTTCCCGCTGCAGTCCCATAATCCGCCGGTACAGGGAGTCCATGCCGTCGTTCCGGTTCTCGTTCAGGCCACCGGGGAACGCTGCCGGCACCACCAGCTCACTGCCGGTCTGCTGCTCCTCCGGACCGTAGTCCTCGAACACATCGGTCAGTTCATCGTCCTGCAGGGTACTCGCACCGGTCGAACCGGCCAGCAGGGCGTGAATCCTGTCCATGTCGTACATGCACTTCTCCAGTCACAGGGAACGGGGGAATGGCAGAATCCCAGTGAAATCTGCCGAACTCAGCCTGACAAACGACCTCTTCGCAACGCGATCAGGGGGAATTGCCTGAATGAACCCCGCCGCAGCGGGGCTCTGTCGGACCATCCCACGCACAGCCGGTCACACCGGGACAGCCAGGGCCGCATTCCGAGTTTCCGCTGCCCGTTGACTGTAACCCCGTGTCCAGGTCAGCTGGCTCAGCGACGTGACGAACTGAGTCACGACGTCGAAGTTGGCCATCAGGCTGCGCAGGGCATCGTTGCTCAGTCCGGTGAACACCCCCGAACCACGTTTGAAGAACTGCTGAGCGAGAAACGAGGCACAGTCCTTGTCAGCGATCTCAGCAATTCGCAGGACCAAAGCCACGTGCTCGATGATGTTGTGCGGCCGGCACTTCCCGCCATCCGTGCAGAGGACCCGCATCACCTTTTCCACCGGGCAGTCACCCTCGTAGTGCCTCAGCTCTTCCCAGCGTTTGTCGTACCGCTTGTCGCCGCTGGAGGACTTCTTCAGCTCGCTCAGGTTGTAATACGTGGTTTTCCGCTCATCGTATTTCAGCGACAGAGCGAACCGGATCTGCTCGTCACTGGCAACACAGTCCGTCCGCCAGAACCAACGCAGCCAGCCCGGCATCTGTTCCACGTCCACAGGAATCCGGTGCAGGTTCTCCACCAGACTGGTCACGACGTCGCAGAAATCCTCGTTCTGGACCAGGCAGTCCGGGGAATGCTGAGTTTCTCCATCTCCCAGGGTGTCGTACTGGCTGAGGTGATCGGAAATACTGCCCCGACTGCGCCGCCAGTCGTATCCGGGATTGTCATCGCTTTTCTCATACAGCCGGTATCGCCAGGTGGGCCGGGCGATGGACGAGAACGTGAACGTGTTCATCTGCGGGACTCCGAAAAGGGTTGTGAGTCGAACCACCAGAACAGAAAACGACCTCTTCGCCACGCGTAAAGGCGGTGGTGCTACCACAGCACGCTGGTCTCCAGTTCCATGGCCTCACTCAGGACCGCCCGAACACGTCGGACGGCAAGGTTCCACAGACCGCAATACCGTCTCGGCAATTCCCTCTCCTCGCCTCCTGACGTCTCGATGGCGAAGCTGCTCTTCCACCGGGCAAGATTCTGCTGTTCATTCCCATCCCTGGTCGTCAGGGCACAGGCGGCCCAGTAGTGGGCTCCGTACCAGTGACTGTTCTGCGTGGCCGTCGCGACCAGCCGGCGACAGATCGCGTGGGCTCGGTGTGCTCCGTGGGGCGACCGCTGGGCCTCTCGGAAATCTCTCGGACTCATGAACACTGTGGTCATCGTCTGCCTTTCACTGCGGGATTGGGACCGCTGCTCACGCTGAGCATCGCATTACCGCCGGGAGAACCCGGCGTCCCTCTGCTACCAGCGATTTCCCTGTCGCCATTCCTGAATGCTGATGCCCCGGTCACCGGCCACAATGATGTGATCGATCAGCGGGATACCCACGACCTCGGCTGCAGACTCCAGACGTTCCGTCACACTGATGTCCTGATCGCTGGGAGTCGGATCACCGCTGGGATGGTTATGCACCACCAGAATGCAGTTGGCGGCATCCCGGATGGCCGGACGAAAGACTTCCCGTGGGTGAACGAGGCTGTTCCGCAGCGTGCCCACGGTGATCTGATGGGCGTCGATGGGCTGGTTTTTGGTGTCCAGAGTCACCAGATGAAACTCTTCCTGCTTACTCTCCCGGGCCAGCCGGCCGAACTTCTGCAGGCAGTACCGCATCGCAATCTGCGGCGTGGTGATCCGCACTTCCGGCGTGTAGTCGGCTGACAGTTCCGCAATCCTCAGTCCGATCTCCACACCTGCCAGCAGCCGCTGGATGGACTCTGCCGGCATACCCCGGCAGATTTCCTGAATTTCGGCCGTACCGGCATCCGCCAGTTTTCGCAGGCCCAGTTTCGCCACCAGTCGGTGAGCATCCGCATAAGCAGATGCCCCTCTCCGGCCGGTGGCGATGGCAATCAGTTCCGCCGGAGAACAGTTCAACAGAGTTCGGACCATCAGCATTCCTCACGTGGGATTGGGACCACTCTGAGCCACACGGCTCAGACCGCATTACCGCCGGAATCACCCGGCGTCCCTCTGCATCAGCCGACCTTGTCTGCCAGCAGCCAGTCGAAGTTCGGCACCTGATCCACGTCCACACCGGACTGTTCCAGTTCCCGCCATGCCCTCAGCACGACACCACTGCCGGAAACGCTCTCAGTGGCCTCAGGAAGGCCCTGCAGTCGGTCGAACCACCTGACAGCCATCTCCCGCCGCCCCAGCGTCCACAGCACTCGTGCGGCCTGCAGCAGCCGGTTTCTGCAGTCGGTCTCCACTTCGGTTGTCTGAAGCAACTGCCTGAGGCTCATCGCAGGCACCAGATCAACCGGGAAGTTCCGAGCCTGGGGAACATGCCAGGGGCCGCCGCTGTACGGCCGGCCGTACCAGCCATTGCCGTAATACGTCGAGGTGATCAGTTCGCCGGCCTTCGCAAACAGATCCCCGGTTTTCAGATCCCGTAACTGCATCCGTCGCTCCTCAGGAAGATGGGTGAGTTTCCATTGCCTCTGCTTCCACAAACGACCTCTCTGCAACGCGTATAAGAACCATCACCGGACACGACCTGAAGCACGGCACTTATGTAGCTAACAACAGAATTCCGAAATCATCTATGTAATGCGCTTTCTCACCCGATGTAATTCGCTTTCTTACCGGTCTGCCAGCCGGTGTATTACATAAATGCGGGAGTCTGCGGGGATCTCAGGGAATCGTCTGCAATCTCCGGAATCGCCCCGAATCTCTGCCATCGGCCGACGTTTATTCCGGCAGGAGGGACCGCTTCTGACAATCGCCGACTGACGTCAGATCGGCAGCAGTCCCCCAAAAACGCCGAACTCGCAAGGCGAACCGGCGCAGCATGAAAGAGGGTTCACAATGCCGATTCCTCAGTGGATTGAGATTCACAGAATCGCCGTCGCAGAAGCGCGGCGCCGCGGGTTCAGGGACCGGAACACGATTGACGACTTGCTGCAGTCCGTCTGTCTGACACTGCTGGCCGAACAGGAACGGAATCCCGAACTGACG
>SYLK01000869.1 GCA_005809115.1 Planctomyces sp.
CGACCGCCGTGTTCACAGCGCAGCGCTCCCCGCCAGGGCTGTTCTTCGTCCGGGCGATGCCATGCCGGTTCTGACGCCAGCGGTTCAAAGCCGTAGAGCACCGACCGCACAAATTTCATGAGTGTGGTCTTGCCGGCCTCGTTGGGACCGTAAATCACATTCAGCCCCGACGGTTCCAGCCGGAGCAGCAGATTCCGCCAGATCCGAAAACGGTCGATATCGATTTCTGTCAGCTTCATGCCGTGCCTCTCAGACTGCCGGCACGCCCGTCGGCGTCGTCCGCATCCTCGTTTTCCTCGTGCTCGTCCTCGAAAACGGACGAGACGACATCCTGGTCACCGGAGGGGTCGCCGTTCGGATAACGGGCATCGTGGTCCATCAGAGCCGCGGTTGCCGTGAATTCGTCGGAACCCGCCGCATCGGTCAGCAGCAGTGCCGCATCCGGGATGAACCAGCCCGCGCCGTCGATTCGCAGTTGCGCCAGAATCCGCTCGCAGTCGACTCCCGGCAGCAGCGAACCCAGCCGCTGCCGCCAGCCGGTCGTCAGCTCCCGGTCAGTCTCGATCAGTTTCTGCAGCTCTTCAGGCTGCAGGAGGGACGCCTGATGCACGAGGTCGGAGTATCGCTGGGCAAGATGCTTCGGATCGGCCAGCTGCCAGGCATCCGGGATCAGCCGAATGCTGTGCAGCAGACGGAGCTTCTGCCCCGAAACCGTCAGCTCGTCCAGCTCGAGCGCCACAGCCGTGACCAGATCCTGTTCCTCCAGTTCCTGCAGTACCGGCAGTGAACATCGCAGCGTCCAGTGAACCGACCAGATGCGGTCAGACGGACCGACCGGCAGCTGCATCAGCCGCGTCGTCATCGTCTGCAGCATGGCTGACAGGGTGGTACCTGAGCCGACGGAAATCTCGATCTCCTGCCAGTCCACGGTACTCGTGTCGAGTGCCGTGATGGTGACCCGGCCTTCGGCGGTGACCTCCACCAGCGAGCAGCAGCCGGTCGAAACCTCGCGATGGCTGCGCGGCTGCGTCGTCCCCGGACAATGCACGACACCCGGCTGACGCCGCAGAGTGGCCCGCTCCAGCTGCCCCGTCAGCGCCAGATAACTCAGCTGACCCTCCCGGACGGTTTCGTCAATATAGCGGATAAACCCGGCGTCCCAGTCACCATCCGTGTCCGACTCCGCGTCGGCCGTCGCGTGATCTCCGGAATGACCGCCCTCTGGCGGAACTCCCGGAAGGATCACGGACTCCTCATCCTGCAGCTCGCTCAGATCCGCCGGAGCCCCCGCCGGAGCCCCCGCCGCACGCCGCGGCCTGCCCGACAGCGATACCATCCGGGACTGCCGTCGCTCGTCCGCCGGCACAGCGGATTCTGCCAGTGATGCATTCTGCAGTGAGGCCTGCAGCAGACTGTCAGGCGCCGAGGCCGCAAGCGACGCCATCCGCTGCGATTCCTCATACCGCGCCCGACTGACAGCAGCAATCCGAAACGGCTGCTGCGCATCGCCTCCGCCCGCGATCACCCGAATCCCGAACGCGTCCCGATCGCCGTACCACAGCGATGCCGACACCGTTGTGATCACCTGATCGGCGCGAGAAAGTTCCAGCGGTTCCGGGCTGGAACTATAGCAGACCCGCACATTCGGAGGCAGCTCCGGTATCGCCTTCCATGCCTCAGGCGGATCTGCGTCGCCGGGAAGCACAAACACCTGAATCTGCTTTGCCTCCAGCAGACGGCAGCCGTGCAGCAGCGCCAGCCGCGCCCGGAGGCTGCGATCGGCTTCCACGAAGATGTTGCCCGACAACAGCAGAAAGTCGACCCGATGCTCCACACAGGACCGAATGACAAATTCAAACGAAGTCAGCGTAGCATCTTCAAACGCCAGCCGCAGATCATCCGACAATACCTCGGATGTCTGGACACTGACGGGCACGTCCAGCCGTACGTTCGCAGCATGGATAAATCGTTGCTGTGCAAACGCCATTCGATCAGAGTCCCTTCTGCCGACCGTTTCGGTAATCTGCCCCGAAGTGCGAAGGTTAATAAAACGGGAGGTCCAGGGAAAGACTTTCGCGACCGACTTCGCTATTTTTTTGAGGTCCGGGGGTGAATTGCCCCCGGCGAACTCATCCCGAACCGGAGCGGATCTGATGGACAGTCTGGTGCCCGACTTCATTCTGAAGCCCTTAACGCTGATGATCGCAGCCTGCCTCACGGCCCCGATCCTGTTGTCCGGCAGCGCGCCGGTGTCCGGCAGCGCCCCGGTGCCGGCGGCGGAGTCCACCACGTCAGATCAGGAGACGGCTGCCGCCACGACCGAACCGGGCAAACCGGAACACGATCTTCCCGAGAACCCATTTCCGCAGGCGGTTCCGGTTCCAGCCGGGATCCTGGATGGTTCCACGGAATGGATGAATACGTCTCATCCTCTGTCCCTCAGGGATCTCCGCGGGAAAATCGTGCTGCTGGATTTCTGGACCTACTGCTGTATCAACTGCATGCATGTTCTGCCCGACCTGGAATTTCTCGAGCAGAAATACGGCCGTCAGCTGGTCGTGATCGGAGTCCACTCGGCCAAGTTCGACAACGAAAAACTCTCACAGAATATTCGGAATGCCATTCTGCGATACGAGATTCACCACCCGGTGATCAACGACAGCGAGATGGCCGTCTGGCGACGATTCGGGGTCCAGGCGTGGCCCACGCTCGCCCTGATCGATCCGGAGGGCAGGTATATTGGCTCGCAGAGCGGAGAAGGCAACCGGGAACTGTTCGATACCGTGATCGGGCGACTGGTGGACTACCATCGGGCGAGGGGGACGCTCGATGAGAATCCGCTGATGTTTGATCTGGAGTCCACCGCCGGACCTGCCTCGCCACTGCGGTTCCCGGGAAAGGTGCTGGCGGATTCCGCTTCCGGAAGACTGTTCATTGCCGATACGAATCACAATCGCATCGTGATCACCGACAGGGATGGGCTGCTGCTGGACGTCGTCGGTTCCGGTCGGGCCGGACGACAGGATGGAGGTTTCACTGAGGCGGAGTTCGATCATCCGCAGGGAATGGCGCTGCACGACGAAATCCTCTGGGTGGCTGATACGGAGAATCATCTGCTGCGGGTCGTGAGTCTCCGGGAAAAAAACGTAGCCACACTCGCCGGTACCGGATATCAGGGACATCCCGGGCAGCCGATGAATACTCCACTGCGGCAGACACCGCTGAACAGTCCCTGGTCGATCGCACACGTCGATGGAACGCTGTTTGTCGCGATGGCCGGCTCGCATCAGATCTGGTCGCACCGACTCGGTACGGACCAGGTCACCGTGCATGCGGGCACCGGCCATGAGGATGTCATCGACGGCTCCCTCTCGGAGTCTGCGTTTGCCCAGCCTTCTGAGATCACGGCGGATGTTGAGGACCGGTTTCTGTACGTCGCCGACAGCGAGGGCTCGGCTGTTCGCCGAGTTCCCATTTCCGGCGGCGCTGACGTGACCACCGTGGCGGGAACTTCGGGACTGCCTCGGGGGCAGTCTCTGTTCGCATTCGGACATGCCGATGGTGTCGGGAACGCCGCTCGACTGCAGCATCCGCTCGGCGTCGCCTTCCACGCTGGTCACCTGTACGTGGCGGATTCCTACAACCACAAAATCAGGCGCATCAGCCTGGAATCCTCTGACACCAGGACCTGGCTCGGTGACGGTCAGGCCGCAGCCGCCACAAATCCCGCACAGCTGAATGAACCCGGCGGCGTTTCGGTTGCCGACGGCAGGCTGTACATCGCCGACACCAATCACCATCGAATCTGCGTGGCTGATCTGGAAACCGCGGAATTGCGGGTCCTGTCACTGACCGGACTGACCGCACCCTCGCCACCACCACGCCGCCCATCCGCTCCGGATGATTCCGCTGCGGTGCTGTTGGCACCTCACGCCTTCGGTCTGTCTGCAGATATTCCTGTTACCGTGAGCCTGACGATCCCCGCCGGGTACAAGCGCAATGAACTGGCACCCGTAACATGGTCTGTTTTCACCGATGAAGAACAAACCATCATCCCGTCCGAAATCATCGGGATTCGCGATGAAGCCACCCTGTCGGAAGGCCTCGCAACGTTTCGTCTGCCACTGACGAAGCAGTCAGGAACGGCATCACTCCTGATTCACCTGCAATTCGGATTCTGCGCGGCGGATGAATCACTCTGCCGACTGGCCACTGCGGTCTGGCGCGTTCCCGTAACCGTGCAGGAAGACGAACAGAACACTTCGCTGCACCTTACGTTTCCTGCCCCGAACCTGCCCAGATAGCGGCCATGCCTTCGGATCGCGGCACGTCACGAAGTGATCCCCCGCCC
>SYLK01000870.1 GCA_005809115.1 Planctomyces sp.
AGGCGGCGCAGCGCTTCAGCCACCGGAGTGTGCGATCCAGCGACTGCGCGAGATAATTCCGGGGAGCCTGATGATCCACACATTCATCGAAGGCCATCACGATATCGGCTCCCAGACGCCGCTGGATATCCATGGCAGACTCCGGCGACAGAGTCATGGCTTCCGACTCACCGGCAGCCTTTCCTGTTCGAAAACGAAAACTCACTCCCTCTTCGCTGATCTGACGGTCGGGCAGGCTGAATACCTGAAAACCGCCTGAGTCCGTAAGGATCGTCTGCGACCAGCGCATCATGCTGTGAAGACCGCCCAGACGTTCGACGATCTGAGTCCGATCAAGAATTCCGAGGTGGTACGTATTGGCCAGCACCACCTGTGCTCCGGTGGCAGCGACCTGGTCAGGCAGAACGCATTTGACCGCGGCCTGTGTCCCGACCGGCATGAAGGCGGGTGTGTCCACGACTCCGTGCGCCGTCACGAAACGGCCCCGGCGGGCAGATCCGCTGGTGGCGAGGATTTCAAAGCGAAGTCCGCCCCCGGACGTCCAGACGGGCACGGGATTTGTCATTTTCAGTGCTGACTCTCTTCTGTGCCGGCTGCCGCAGGCAGAGTATCGGCGTAGTTTCGCAACCGGGAACTGCGCCGTAAAGTACTGGTCTGCCGAAGCGCCGCAAGCCTCGCGGCGGGTGAAACGGCAGCACAACCGGACTTTGGAAGCCGAGAACTGTCCCGTCGCGACCAAAACGGGGCAGAACCGGGAGTTCCTGAGAAATCGGGAAGCCCGGGACTTCGGAATTTCCGGTTCCGCGATATAATCCCGGCTTGCGCGCTGTGCGCGACGCCCCGGGGGGAAAGTTGGTGGCTGCCGCTGAACGGTGCATCTTCCGGCGGCGGTTCCGCGGGCGCCGGGCTCGACAGCAGCTTGATGACCTGCGGCTTTCCGAGTGTTCAGAGTTCTTTTGCGAGCGGTACTGTGCCGGCAACATCAGTCATTGGATTGCAGTGGGGCGATGAAGCCAAGGGAAAGGTCGTTGACCTCCTGACGGAACATCACGACATCGTCATCCGTTACCAGGGGGGAAACAATGCGGGTCACACCGTCAGGTTTGACGGCAGGACATACAAACTGAGTCTGCTCCCGACCGGGATACTTAACGCCCGCGTGAAATCCGTGCTGGCGCCGGGGGTTGTGGTGAACCCGCTGGTCCTGTTTCAGGAACTGGACCGGATGATTTCCGGGGGCCAGGACTGTGAGGACCGCCTGCTGGTCAGTGACCGGGCGCATGTGATCTGTCCGTGGCACATGCTGGAGGAAGCCGCGTTCGAGAAATCGCGGGGCGGGGAAGCCATTGGAACGACGATGCGCGGAATCGGTACGTGCTATCGCGACAAAGTCGGACGGTTTCATGCGATTCGGATTGCTGACCTCGTGCAGCGGGATGTGTTTGCGGCCCGCGTGCGCGAAATCGTGCCGGTCAAGCAGAAGCTGCTCGACGCGCTGGACCCGGAAGGTACCCGGCTGAACGCCGACCAGATCATCGACGAATACAGCGTGGCTGCGGATCGGCTGCGCCCGATGGTGGCGGATACCACCGCCTGGCTGCTGGACGCGCTGGATCGGGGAAAACGCCTGCTGTTTGAAGGCGCCCAGGGCAGCCTGCTGGATATCGACCACGGAACGTTTCCCTACGTGACTTCGTCCAGCAGTTCCGGCTGCGGGCTTCACAGCGGAAGTGGTGTACCGGCGCGTGCCATCGAAAAGATGATCGGTGTGGCCAAGGCGTACACGACGCGCGTCGGAGGCGGACCGTTTCCGACGGAACTTCCGGACGCCACGGGGGAACGCATCCGCCGGGCGGGCAACGAATACGGCACCGTGACAGGCCGTCCACGCCGCTGTGGCTGGCTTGACGCCGTGGCCACTCGTTACGGCGCTCGACTCAGCGGAGTGGACTCGATCGTCGTTTCCCTGCTGGACGTTCTGAGCGGCTTCGATGAACTGCAGATCTGTGAAGCCTACGAGATAAACGGAACGACGACACGCGACTTCCCGTCCCGCTGCCAGGATCTGGCGGCAGCCCGGCCGTCGTTCGTCCGGCTGCCCGGCTGGACCGAGGATATCACCGGAATTACGCAGTTCCACGATCTGCCCGAGGCAGCGCAGAACTACGTCCGGACCGTGGCGCGTCTGACGGGCAGGCCGGTCGAACTGGTCTCCGTCGGCCCGGATCGCGGACAGACAATCGTGATGCCCGAGCGCTGACACCTGACTGTCAGTGATCAGCTGCGGCGAGACACGGTTTCCGCGGGATCTTTCCCGGCGATCTTTCCCGGCGATCTTTCCCGGACACTTCCGCGATCGTGAGGAGTATTCCTCAACGGAGCGGGATGTCCTGCAGAGCCGGGATGTGTCTCCACGGACGGAGAGGGAATACCTGAAAACGACCAGGGGAAGTGCCCGCAAGTTGGCCACCGAATCCGATTCGACGATCTCCGGCTGAACCTCGGCGAATCTGATTCCCGAAAAGATGGGTGTTTATGGCAGGGTTGTCGATTCCCTGGATACCCTGCCGCGGGGCAGCCTGAGCAGTTCAGTGCTGTCGGACATTGCAGAAGCGGAGCCAGCAGCAATGATTCAGCCGAACTATCCGGTGCATCACAGAGTCGATTTTTCGTCGGACACGATGCCGTTCCCGGGCAGTGACACCGATGCATTTCAGGCATGGCTGATCCGGCGTGACGCCGCTCGACAGCAGATTCGCCGACTGTCGCGCCGCGAGCTGCAGGTCGTGGATCTGGTGGCGCAGGGATTCGCCAACAAGAGTATTGCTCAGGAGCTGGCGATCAGCGTCAAGACGATTGAAAAACACCGCGCGAATGCAGCGCGGAAGCTGGGCGTGAACAGCACGGCTGATCTGGTCAGAATCAGCGTGCTGTCGGACCATCAGCAGGCCCCGG
>SYLK01000871.1 GCA_005809115.1 Planctomyces sp.
CCCTTTGGTAGTCATATTTCGCAGGATTTTTCGCAGTATCTCGGGAGCCGGTCCCGGTTTTGTGAGGGCCTCTAAGAACCCCTGACCCCTATGACGTTTCTCCTGAAAACTGAAAGCCGAAGACATCGGCGTTCTGAAGTTCCAGTCGCAAGTGAATTGGTGTGTCCGACCAGGCTGTGACATCGTGACCATTCGTCCAGGAAACGGTCCAGGACAGATCGTCCGTAGTCAGGGCCTGGCAATCTTCGACACCGCGAGAGGGAATCGGCCGCCGATTCTCATCCAGCAGGCCAACCCGGACTCGGCCGGCAGAGCGTGCCGCCGCATTCAGGATCAGTCGACCGCCGGTAAATCGAATCAGTGGCGTCTCGAACGACCCTCCACCCGCTGCGGCAGTGACGGAAACCAGGCGGTCTTTTCTGGCCACAGCACGCGTGATCACACGGCGATTTTTCGGATCGGTCAACTTCGGCAGATCAACTTCCTCATGCTTCAGCACCGAACCGCTGAAATAGAATGAGAACTCATCATCACCAGTCGGCACACAGGCGCCGTTCGCCATATACAACGAGCCGCCGTCGAAGTCACCGGACTGATCCAGGGGGATGAATGGCGTCTCGCGATCCGGCCAGGTCCAGTGTATGCCATTCCGACTCACCGCCAGCCGAATTTCCAGCGTGTCCTCTCGATGTCGGAAAAGACTGGGGAACATGAGATACAGCCCCGGGACTCCTGGGTACGGCTGGCAGGCCGGGTTGTACAAGTCGCATCCGGGCGGATCCGTTGTTTCCACCTGCAGCACCCGCGACTCCGTCAACGGAGCGAAGACATCGAACCGGTCACTGGCCGAACGGCCAATCGCTCGCCCGCCGCGTCCAGCCATTCGTCCGAGAATGACGTAGCGCTGCAGCGACTCATCCCAGAACCCGGAATACTGGCTGTCAGCAAAGACCGGACAGATCGGCTGAGGACAGCGTGTCCAGTTCAGCCCGTCGGGCGATGACATCCCGGCGACATAATAAGGGCGCTCGCCGATTCCCTGGAACATCCCCTGGGAGACGCATTTGTAACGGGCGTCCGGCGGCGCCGATGGATCGATAAACACACAACTCCCGTGCACCCGGGAGCGGTGCGTACCTTCGCCGATCTGCCGAAACAGGATGTTGTTGTCTTTGCTGCCACGATAGGAAACCATTCCGGCGTTCGGCCTGGTCCAGCGGATGCCGTCGTTCGATTCGGCGTAACAGAACGAGGTGTCGTCTGCCGTCGGCCAGCCGTCCACGTCGTAGCACTCGTACCACATGCGGTATTTGTCTCCATCGCGCAGCACACTGAACCAGTTGAGCGTCGCACTCTCCCACGGATGTTCCGACTCGATGAGTCGTTCGCCGGTTTTCCGTGGCGGGTGCAGCTTCAGTTGCACTCCCTCGGACCTCGCGATGAACTCGTGATCGACAAGCAGGACTTTGCTTGTGCTGATCGAGCGGACCTGATCGGCTGGCGAGGATTCGTCGTTTGCGACAAGCGACGAAACGGATGTGACTGCGGCCAGCGCTCCGGCTGCCTCAATAAATCGACGTCGTGTGACTGGCATCTCGCGCCCTGCCGCAGGAGTACGCAGTGCCTCGCAGGGAGAAGCGGAGGGAGTCACGAGTTCTGCCATGATGGAGTTCTGCCATACCATGCGTGAGTTTTGGTTGCGCCGGATTTCTCGTAGTTTCCGAAACGATGGACGCACGGATAAATACAATGCACTTCGTTCGCCCGGACATGCGGTCGGAATCGCCGTGGACGACAACTGGCTGCACTGTCAGCGGTTTCCCCGGGTCAGGATCTCGATGGTGTCGGCCACGATGTGCCAATAGACGACGTCTTCCGCAAAGGCCGACGTTTCCAGCGCCGGGATGGGGTACCCGGGGATCTTCAGCACGGCGTTGTATTGCGCGAATTTCAGGTCGATGTAGATGCGATTTTCGTCCTGTGGCAACTCGTCGAACGACTGGTAGTGCTTCAGTTCGCCCACTTCGCCGTAGATGGCCGGCGTTGGCGGTTGTTCCTGGACGAGAGTGAAGCAGAGAATCTGTTTGCCGCCAGCTTTGGCAACGGTGTCGGCGAGTGCGGACGGATACCAGTTGTAGCCGACGAAAAAGGCAACGTCGTCTTTCTGGCAGGCTTTGTCCATCTGGGGATAATAGGCGTTGCCTTCGCTGAAGACGTGGAAGAGACCGGGATCGCCGGGCAGGCCTTCCGGGGCGAGGCCGTGGATCAGCAGTGCGAAGCTGGTTCGTTTCGCGTTATGGGCCTCGGCGATCCAGCGGGCCGCTTTTTTGAATTTTTCACGCTGGCCGGGGACGATGCTGGCGACGATGCGGCTGAGGTGGTTGAGATAGGTGTCGCCCGACAAATGCTTCTCGACGGGGTCGACATGGAATGCGGGGATAAACTTGTATTTGTTCAGCAGCGGTTCGTTCCAGATTTGCGGGCTTTCATAGGTGACTGACAGCAGAATGCCGGGAATCCTGCCGCGGCGCATGAAGGCGCTGATCAATTCGGCTTGAAAGGTCCAGAGATAGACGCGATTCACGAGACTGCGGCCGGAACAGATCTTTTCTTTCCAGCCGGGCACTTCGATGATGCCGCCATCGGGAACCGTGTGCGTGAGAGCGATCAGGTTTTCGCGTCGTCCGAATTTCTGATGCAGCGATTTCGCTCCGGCGTCGGAACCGAAAAAGACGACGAGTGCCTCGTCGCGCAGCAGTTGATCGACGAGGGGAATCAACTTCTGCTCTTCTTCCTTCTCATTCTCATAACCGACGAGCACCACATCGCGGTCGGTCGCCTGCTGCACGGTGAAATGTTCAACAAATTCTTTCGTGCGATAATAGGGGATTTCTTCGCTGGCGGATTCGACGGCATCGAGCGCCGCCTGTTTGTCGGGCAGATATTGCCGGGCGAAGGCGATGCCTCCCGCGCGCCAGACCGGCTCGAGCGAAAAACTGTGGTCGCCGGCCGAGAGGAAATGCCCATCCTGGTCCACGATCCGCTGTGCGGCGAGATCGGCGGCCTCCGCCATCGCCGGCAACTTCTTTCTCGCCTGTTCGATTTCCTTCAGCACGAAATTCACGAAATGATCGCCCGCCTGTTCGATTCTGAGTGGTTCCGCGGCGGCACAGGAAGATAGATCGGGCAGGGGCAAGGCCAGCGATGCGAGGACCAGCATCCCGAAGGAATGAGAAGAAAATTTCAGGAGGCGAGGCAGGGGGGACATGTGGCTGTTCCTCAGCATGTGTCAACGACCTGCGACCGGAACCGATCGCCGCAACGTATCTTAACGGATCCTGCACCGCCGGGGCAGCGTCCGTGCCGCGAAAATGCCACTGCCAGCGCCTACCCGCGACTCTGCTGTGGGATTACAATGCGGCGACCATGTGCCAGATGCTGACCCGAATCCGACTCGAGAACTGGTTGCCCGTTGTGGCCTGGGCCGTGTCAATTGTCATGGGTTGCAGCCCGCAGCCATCCACGTCGGTTGATCGGCAGTCAGCCCCCTCGAGTGGGGCAAGTCCAGTGCAGGCCGCAGAATCTGACGTCATCACCAATTCGCTCGGCATGCAGCTCGTGAGTATTCCTGCCGGGGCATTCGAAATGGGATCGCCGGCGGACGCCCCGGGGATTCTTGCGGATGAACTGCCGCGGCATACCGTCCGCATCACGCGGCCGTTTCGAATGGGTCGATATGAAGTGACGCAGGGCGAATTCGCCGCGGTGATGCAGACGAACCCCAGTTCGTTTCAGAGAACCCGGCTATTGAAATCGGCGGATGAATCCATTGATGCCACCTGGTTGCCGGTGGATGGCATCACCTGGTATCAGGCGGTGGACTTCTGCCGAAAATTGTCGGAGGCGCCGGCGGAAAATGAGGCTGGCCGCTTCTACCGTTTGCCCACGGAGGCGGAGTGGGAGTACGCCTGCCGAGCCGGGACGACGAGCGGATTTCATTTCGGCGGCTCCTTGTCGAGCACACAGGCGAATTTCAACGGAGCCTATCCCTTCGGCGATGCAGAGCCCGGCCCCTTTTTGAATCGCACGCAGATCGTGGGGTCGTATGCTCCGAATGCCTTCGGCCTCTACGATATGCATGGGAATTTATTCGAATGGTGTGCGGATCGGTTTGATCGGAACTATTACCACGTTTCACCGGCTGAAGACCCGCCGGGACCGGAAACCGGCCGCTACCGGGTGATTCGCGGGGGCGACTGGTACAGCGACGCCCGCGATTGCCGGAGCGCCTTTCGTTATTCCGATGTGCCCGAAGGGACGTTCTACGCCCTCGGCTTCCGTGTGGTGTGTGAACAGAACACGCAAAACTCCGGAGCGCCGTCGATCGCGAGTCGGGAACCAGAACGACCGCAGTCTCCGGAACATCCTGCGCCGTCGCCACCGTCGAATCCCCCGAACCCGACCCGCGGCGAGGAGTGGCCGCGCTGGCGCGGTCCGCGCGGTGACGGAACCTGGAACGCGCCACGCATCGCGGCGACCTGGCCAGCCGCGGGGTTGTCGCCGGCCTGGACACGAGAACTCGGCGGAGGATACGGAGGCGTCTCGGTTTCGGCCGGTCGCGTGTATGTCATGGATCGCCAGAGGGAACCTGAAAGCGTGGAGCGCGTGCTCTGTTTTGACGGAGAGACGGGAGAGCCGTTGTGGTCGCATCAGTATCCCGCCGACTATCAGCCGGTGAGTTACGACAGCGGGCCGCGCAGCACGCCGACCGTGTACGAAGAACGTGTTTACACCCTGGGGACCGTCGGACATTTGTACTGTCTGGATGCCGTCACGGGAGAAATTCAGTGGTCCAGAGACCTCGCGAAAGATCACAACGCGCGGGTGCCGTTGTGGGGCCTCAGCGCTTCGCCGTTGATCCACGAGCAGCTGGTCATCGTGCATGCGGGATTGGAACCAGACGGTTGTTACGCGGCGTTCGATTTGGCCACGGGCGAGGAACGCTGGCGCTGTCTGTCGGATGGAGCCGGCTACGCCACGCCGATTCTGATCGATCGCGGGGGAACGACCGAACTGGTGGGCTGGACGCCGACTCACGTGCGCGGCATCGAACCGAGTACGGGAACCTCGCGCTGGTCGATTCCGCTTGCAGTCAACTACGGGTCGGCGATTGCCGATCCGATTTATCAGGAATGGATGGTGCTTGTCAGCAGTTACTACGACGGTACCACGGCGATCCGGCTTGGAGACGCGCGGGACGAGGCCGAGGTCGTCTGGGACGATCGCCGGAATCTGCGAGCGCTGATGGCCCAGCCGTTGTATCGCGACGGCCATGCATATCTCATCGACAAGCGACATGGACTGACGTGCTTTGAGCTGCAGACCGGCAAGAAACTTTGGGATGACCAGAATCAACTGACACCCAAGGGACGCAATCCGCAGGCGACGCTGGTCTGGCTGAACGATGAGGATCGTGCCATCGTCCTGAATTCCGACGGCGACTTGATTCTCAGCCGCTTCAATGCCCAGGGGCCGGCTGAAACGGTCCGGGCGAGCATTATCGATCAAACCTGGGCACATCCGGCCTACGCGGGCAACTGCGTGTACGCCCGCAGCGACACCCGACTCGTCTGCGTAGTACTTCCGGAGGAATAGATCGACGGCTGGCTCACGCTGCCAATTTCTGGCAGGCGGAAAGGGATCGTATACGTATGCCGAAAGAGCTCGCTGTGAACCCGATCGACCGACATGTCATCCGTTTGCCGCTCCGCGGGCGGCCCAACTGTGCCACGATCCGACGTCAATCCATCAGGTCTGGCGGCTTCGGCCAGGGCATAAGTCCTGAACTTTGTCCTCTGCAGTCCATCTTAGCCGATACCTGCGTAGACCATCTGCCACTCGGCATCATGCAGCACGACAAACGGCCCCTGAGCGCCGCTGGCATCGAAGTCGGATCGAGGCACAAAAATCGGATTGCGGTGATCGCGCTCCCACGCGTGCTGTGCGAACTTCCGGCCCTGATCCGCTGATGCGTGCGCACTGCCGCTGCGATGCCACATGACGCTGGCCGATGCGGCTGTGGCGATCAGGAATTCGCGGCGCGAATTCGACATGGAATGTCCTTTTTTGGGCCATGCGTCATCAGGCACCTTGCGCCCGGCGTGTGGTGGCAGGCAGCCGGAACCTGTTTCGCGTGGGAATGCTCCCGGCACCGGGGCATTATTTGTATCGTACCTGGACTTCGACGTGAGTCACGTCGACAATGGATTTGCCATCGGCAGCAACACGCGTTACGCGAAACGTGACTTCGTTTCGTCCCTGACGGTATTGCTCAGGCTTCGGACAACAACTGAACCACCCCGTGTTGAAATCGCGTTCTGCGATGGCCAGGACTCCTCCGTTGAGAGAAACGTCGACAGCGTCGATTGCCTTCGGATCGCCAAGGTGAATGCGCAGGTCGGCACTGGCAAGCCGTCCGTTCCTGCCTGCGGCCGGAAGATCATCACCCATCGGCAGTGACGCCGTGACCGGCTCGCCGTCGCCGGGGATCGAGACAGGCAGTGCCTGAGACTGCGTGATCCCCTGAACGAGATCTCCTTCGAGCTCTCGGATCGGGTCGATCACGAACAGTTTGTTGCGACCTTCAGGAGTCTCCTTCGACCCGATGTCGATGAAGCGGGGCTCGGGGCCAATCGAGGATGCACGTTCCCATCATCGCCGCGATAGTGCAGGCCGACACAAGTTGGCCGCCGGGGAGTGCTGTCCCAAGTGCGAAATATCCAGGTCACCCCAATGCTGTTTCAAGTATTCCGCCACCAGCAATTCCCTTACGGTTGAAAGACACGGGAAAACACTGGACAAGTGTGACTGTGGTTCGTAAACATCAGGTGCGGGGAGGTCATCATTTTTCCGGTTCGGATCCGGGAGCAGCCATGGTGGGCCGGGAACGGAAGCATTTGTCAGCGGATGCTCGATATTCGATGGTGCATACGAGCTTCGCGAAGATTCCGGACCATCGGATCGGCCGTCCGGCGATCAGTCTGGCGGATGCGTTGATGTCGGCCTTCGCCGTGTTCTCGCTGAAGTGCCCGTCACTGCTGCAGTTCGACGAGCAACAGCTGTCAATAAACGGTTCCTGACACTTTGAGTGATCCTCAGTATGATCATAGACGTCCACGGCCATCTGCTCGATCTTGCTTACCGCACGGGCAAGCCGTTGCATGCGGAGCTGGAGGGGAATACCGATGTTCCGAAGCTGAAGCGGGGGAGCGTGAACGGGCAGTTGTGTCCGATCTGGACTCCCGACATTGCCCTCAGCGGGCCGCATTCGCATTCCGTGACCTCGCCGTTTCGGGCGTTGCTCGGCGTGCTGGAATATCTCCATCGCGAGCTGAGCGGACCGGCGGGCGATGAGGTCATGCTGGCGCTGACCGCCGCCGATCTTCGTGCTGCGAAAGAGTCCGGACGCATCGCCATCATCGTCGGCATGGAAGGGACCGATGCGCTCGACGACGATCCGGAAAAGTTGCGGATATTCCACGGCCTCGGCCTGCGGCATGTCTGCCTGGTCCACGAACGGGCGAATGCTTTCGGAGCCGCGTCCCAGGTCTGGGAGCAGGGGAAGATGCGGCGTTACGATCCCGCTCGCGATCCTGTGAGCCGTCTGTCTGACAAGGGGTTCGAACTGATCACTGAGATGCGGCGACTTCACATCCTCATCGACCTCACGCATCTCGTCGAGCCGGCGTTCAGCGAGGCGCTGGATGTCATCGACGAACCGGTGCTGGTATCGCACGGCGGAGCACGCGGCGTGACCGACTCGATCCGCTATTTATCGGATGAGCAGATTCGAGCGGTCGCCGCCACGGGGGGGCTGATCGCCGCGTCGCCGTCGCCACTCGGCCCATCCCGTGAACAACCCGGTTTGCCGTTGCTGCTCGATACGGTCGATTATCTCGCGGGCCTGGTCGGAACGTCGCACATCGGCATCGGCACCGATTTCAAAGACCAGCCGGGGTATTACCCGCCCGGTTTCGCCGACAGCAGCGATACGCCGGGACTCATCCGAGGACTCGAGCAACGCGGCTACAATCCAGCCCAGATCGACGACATCTGCGGCGAGAATTTTCATCGCCTCGTCGAAGGCAATCTTAAGGGGTCAGGTCTCAATTCACAAGGCCTGACCCCTTAACTTTTTTCAACTCTGGACGTCAAGCGGGTGTCTGATGGCCCGCAGCCGGATGCGGTCGCAGCGCCCATCCGGTTTCGGGAGGGGTTGACGAATCCATCGGACATGGATGAAATCCTGTGGCAACACAACGGGAAACCAGTGGACAACAGAGAAATCGAACCTCGACAAACGCAACAACAACGGAAACACACAATGCCCCCGATTCTGAGAAACACACTGGCTGTCATCGCAGGGATTGTGGTCGGAAGCGTCATCAACATGGCGATTATCACTGTCGGGCCGATCCTGATCCCGCCGCCCGAAGGAGTCGACATGTCAGATACGGAGAAATTCGCCGAGAACCTCAGGCTGCTCCAGCCGGCCAACTTCATTGCACCCTGGCTGGCTCACGCTCTGGGCACACTTTTCGGAGCATTGATCGCCGCGAAGGTGGCGACTGGTCACAAGATGAAGTTCGCACTCGGCATTGGCGGGTTTTTTCTGCTGGGTGGTATCCTGATGGTGTCGCTGGTGGGTGGACCAGTATGGTTCGCCGTACTCGACCTGATCGGAGCCTACTTGCCCATGGGATTCCTTGGCGGAATGCTGGGTGGAGCGAAGAAGCCGCAACCGGCAGGGTTCAGAAACGGCGTCAGGAACCAATAGTGCGGAGCACCCTTTTGGGCGTTTTGGCTATTCGTTCCTGACCCCTTTTCCGAGCCTGATGCGGCAGTTATTCTGCAAACACAGAGGGAGGTGACCGACATGGACCCGAAGACCGTCGAGAAGCTTGAAACGAAGATCGAGGAAGCGATCGCAGAGGTCATCCTGCAGATGGGCCTGAAAAGACTGCCGCTGCTCCCGGCGCGCCACACGATCCGGATGATGGCCAAGGCGGCAGCGGCCGTTTACGAGGGCGTCGCCGAGGATGCGCGAATGGCAAAGGAACAGGCGTGAGTCTGAATCGCGGCAGGAAGAGTCGTCAGCAGGCAGTTCGGGAGCTGGCTGAGCGCATGACGTTACGCCCTGGCGATCACCCACGCTGCATCTGCGGCCGCTTTCGAAGCAACCCTGCGGGACTTTTGTGGTGACGTCTCAGGCCGCGTCGCTCGTCAGCAACCGGACGTCCCGCCTTCTCCTCGCTCCTTACCGGAAACGTCACCGCCAACGTCGCGGCTCACGCAGGTTTTGTCAGGGGTTCTAAGAACCAACCATTCACGAACGCGAATCCGGATTGGAGGACACGTCGTTATGTCACAATTGACTCTGCTTCGCACACGTCCCACCGTGGCAGGATTGCATGGTGCGGTGGCTTCCGCGCATCCGTTGGCCACGCAGGCGGGAATGGACACCCTGCGAGCCGGCGGGAATGCCGTGGATGCCGTCGTGGCGACCGCCGCGGCGCTGAATGTGGTGGAGCCGTATATGAGTGGTGTTGCCGGGGTCGGATTTCTGATGCTGCATCCGGCACAGGGTGAAACCAAAGTCCTGAACTTCAGCGGGAACACGCCGGCCGCCGCGACTCCCGGCGCGTTCACGCCCGCCACCCAGGATCTGGGACCGCGAGCATGTCTGATCCCCGGCAACGTCGCGGGCTGGTTCGAGGCGCTGCGCGTTCATGGGACGCGTTCGCCGCGCGAGCTGTTCTCCGCAGCGATCCGTTTCGCCGAAGAAGGGTTCCCGCTGCACCCGCTCAATGTGCGATTGATCGAACAAGGCCTGCCGCGTCTGAACGAAGCGGGTCTCGCCATCTTTGGCAATGTTCCACTACGGCTGGGTGCAGCGTTGCGGCAGCCGGATCTGGCCCGCTCGCTGCTTGAAATTGCCGACCAGGGAGCTGATTACTTCTACCGCGGTCCGCTCGCGCACCAGATCGCCGATTACGTGCAGTCGCAGGGCGGGTTCCTGTCACGTGCCGATCTTGCGGGCTACTCGCCCGCGTGGGAGTCACCACTCCACGTCAGTTACCGCGGTTGCTCGGTCAGAACTCCGCCCCCGAACTGCGAAGGCCTGCAGATCCTGCAGACGCTCCGGTTGCTCGAAGCCACCGATCTGACGACCCTGGCACACAACTCGGCGGACTATATCCATCTGCTCAGCGAGGCGATGAAGCTGGCCACCGCGGATCGCATTCGCTGGTGCGGAGATCCCATGTTCTACAGCATTCCGGTCGACCGGCTGCTCAGCGATTCTTACGTGGGCGAGCGGCGACGGCAGATTGATCGCCGGAAAGCGTCCCGCAGCGAAGGGGAACGCTGGCTCGGCACGCGACGGCCGGATGTGGTCGCACCCGGCCAGATCGGCGGAATGACCACTCACTTTGCCGCAGTCGACGAGGAAGGCAATGTGGCAAGTATCACGCAATCGCTCGGCAATGTGTTCGGCAGCGGAGTTGTGGTCCCGGGCACTGGGATCGCACTCAACAACTTTGTGTACTGGACAGAAGTGGATCCGGCCTGCCCGACTCCGAATCGGATTCACCCCGGCCGCCGCTGGTCGTGCTGTATGTCACCCGTGCAGGTGTTTCGCGATGGGAAGTTCTGGTTCTCGATCGGCACGCCTGGCAGCTATGGCATCCTGCAGACGACGGTGCAGATGCTGTTGAACATCGTCGACTTCGGCGCCGATCCCCAGCTGGCGATCGAGGCACCTCGTTTCCGGGTGTGGGAAGAAACTCGCATGCAGATCGAAGACCGCATCGATCCGCAGGTCCGCGCTGAGTTGGCAGCCCGCGGCCATGCGCTCGAGTTGGTTGGCGATTACTCCATGCTGGTTGGCGGTGGCCAGTCGGTCATGGTTGATCCGGAATCGGGAGCACGGCTCGGCGGCGCCGACCCGCGCCGCGATGGGTATGCGATGGCGTACTGAGCCGCTGTGGGGATGAAAAAGGGACGCAGCCAAGAGTGTTCGGCACGCCGCTTGCACAGCTTTGAGGGCAATTCTCAGGCACACGAATAATACGTTTTTGGCACACTACTTGCGACGCTCTCTGTGGGAAATTCTGTCCTGCGAAAGTGACATAGCGAGCAGCGATTGTGGCAAAGGGTGCCAGACAATCTGATAATCAACCGACGGAGTACCTCGGGCAAGGCTGTTGCGCAGCGATTTGAGATCCGCCTCGGACTGCACGCCGGTCACGTGACGTGTCCATGGCGAAGGCTTCACAAGCGGACTGTCAGACAACAGGCCCTCAGGACCGCTGCGAACTGTCGGCTTGAGACGGGACCACTCCCAGTCCTGACTTCGCTCAACAATTCTCGCCCACAGTGGGTTTCGTCCCACGTAATGCAAGACCGTCAGATAACGGTCGTCCGCCTGCACCGGAAGCGCCTTGAACCGTCCCTGCCAGACATGCCCGCTGCCTCACTGCTGTCAACAGAGCGGGCGACTGAGGTAAACACGAGTGGGGCGTTCATCTGCAGGGCGGGTGTGTGCCAAGAACGCTGCTGCCCGCTCTGCCACGTGCCATTGGCGGATATCGTCCGATTCGGGGCCAGCGGATTTCCTCGTGTCGAAATGCTTAACGGCGTTGAGTGATGGGACCAGCCATTTGCAGGTGAATCGCAGGACTTGCCACAGAGAACTTTGCGCGGGCTTCGCCCGCAACCCAATGCAGCCACGCTCGCCGGGCCGTCAGCGATCGGCGTTGTCCGTCTTTGATGCGATTCGGACGCCCTCTGGTTGGCCTGGCTCAGGTCTGGAAACCTGAACGCACGCGTGTCGCAAAGTCAACGTCGGCAGAAGTCTGGTTTTCCGTTGGGCTTGCCCCGGCGGGAACAAAACTGAGTGGCTACAACGGAACATGATCCCCTCCCCTCTCTTTTCGCTCGCTCG
>SYLK01000872.1 GCA_005809115.1 Planctomyces sp.
ACATCGACCCAGGCGACCGATATCGACAACAGCATGAAGATCGCAAAACCCGCGCGCACAAGATGCGGCCACACCGCCCGTACGTCAGAACGCAGCGTCCAGCTGAACAGCGTCAGCACCCCGCTGATCACGGCGTCACTCCGCGAGTCGTCAGATCCATAAATGCCTGGTTCAGATGCCGCCGCTGCTGACTGAAGGCAACAATCGCCAGATCCAGCGTCAGAATCTCACGCAGCAGCTCGTTGGCGGTCGTCCCTGAGGCCAGCTGAATGATGAAGTCCCGCCCCGTGGCAGCCTCCGGCTCCGTCACCTCGTCCACACCCGCCAGCGCCCGCAGTCTGGCGAGAGTCTGATCAGATGCATCCGCCAGCTTCAGGGTGTAGGTGGGATGGTCCTGCGAGTTGTCCAGCAGCGCGTCCATCGGACCGCTGAATCGGATCTGACCGCGATCGATAATCGTCACGCTGTCACACAGTTCCGCCAGCTCACTCAGAATATGCGAGCTGATAAACACGGTTTTTCCCATGCGACGCAGTTCACGCAGGATTTCCATCAGTTCAATCCGAGCCCGGGGATCCAGGCCGCTGGCGGGTTCATCCAGCAGCAGCAGATCCGGGTCGTGCAACAGAACTCGCGCCAGACTGACACGCTGCTGCATCCCGCGGGAGAGCCCGCTGATCAGATCGTCGCGGCGGCCATCCATGTCCGTCAGCGTCAGGACATCGTGGATGACCTGATCCCGCTGCGCCTGCGGCAGGCCATACGCTGCTGCAAAGAAATCGAGATACTCGAAGACCGTCATCTGGCGATACATGCTGAAGTGATCGGGCATGTATCCGATGCGTCGCCGCACGCTGATCGCATCGGACTGCACGCTGTGACCAAACACGCGAACCTCACCATAGCTGGCCCTGAGCAGCGTGCAGATGACCTTCAGAGTCGTCGTCTTGCCGGCCCCGTTCGGCCCCACGAATCCGTGGAGAGTCCGCGGCATCACGCAGAACGACACCTGATTCAGCGCCTGATGGCTCCGGAATGAATGCGACAGACCGCTGACTGTGATGGCGGGAATCGTTTCCTTACTGACGGGCATCGCCGAAACTCCGCCCTGGCCGGAATCAGACATGGGACTTCACTTTCTGAACCACTGCGTCAGTGGTGCTGACAAAACCAGGACTGGCTCCCGCGGTCCTGGGAAAAAAACTGTGCCAGACGACCCGGGACGGGAGCCTGTCCCGGTCTTGTCCATCAATGTCGCGGATTCCTGAGGGACAAAATCGATCAGGGCTCCGAGGGCAGCAACACATCCCGCACATACAGAATTCTGCCTTCCTGCCGGGAACTTGTACTGACCGTCAGCTGCATTGAATCCGGAACCGGAGCATAAACCATCAGCCGCACGCGATCGGGTTGCAGCAGAAACTCCGCCGGATCGGCGATTCCGTCATCCAGCAGGCTGCGATGCACCAGTGCATTCCTGGAATCCTGGTAGAACCGTTCCTGGTCCGATCGCTTGTCGTCGGGCGAGATCGCAACCCCGAATAGAAATCCACCAGGATTCGCGTCCGGCCGGACAAGGGCAAAGTCCCGCAGCGTCTGCAGCGGTGTTCCGCTCCGCAGTTCGGTACCGTCTGTAGTCAGGGCACCCAGGTACAACTGGTCACGGTACAGAACGAGGTATTCACAGAGGTCGCCCTTCGGGAATTCGCCGCCCACGGACAGTAACAGCCGCACCAGCCGGTCTTCAAGGACTTCCGTTTCGCGGACACTCAGTTCCCAGTCCGGCAGAGTGACCCGTCGGCGTGTCAGGATCGACTGGGAGCTGAATGGCGGGATGCGGACATCAAACTGACCGCTGTTTCCGCTGCGGATCACAGCATCCACGGCTTCGTCCGTGTTTCCCGAAGCAAATAACGCCTGTTCGTTCTCACTGCTGATCAGATAGGTATCGCCCGAAGTAACAAACAGATGATTCGTCTGCAGGCAGTTCCAGTGCGTCGGATCTTCGCTGCGGGCGACCGCCACAGTGTGCAGCACCGTGGATTCACCATAGCCCCGCTGGCCGATCAACAGGAACAACAGGCTGAACACGACGGCCAGACCGGCGATCGCGGCATAAGTCGTCAGGAAGTGCAGAGTGCGTTTCTGTGACAGGAGCCAGCAACCTGGGAAGATCAGAGCGATGTAGCCCAGCGACAGCAGAAAAATCAGCCACCAGGCATGCTCCGGCTGCGTCAGTTCCCGCATTCCCGTGATCAGCTGATTGTCGATGGCCGCAGGATCGGATGTTCCGAAGAATGAGGCCGCGGCAGGATTTTTCGGCGCAATCTGAGCAGAATCGGCAGCTCGGACATCGCGGCCCCGCCGAATCAAAGGATGCACCGTCGATTCGTCCAGCCTTTCACGCTGCAGCGCATGCCGCACGACACGTCCGGCACCCACCGAAAACGAAGGAAACGGCTGATTCAGCGGACTCAGAACAGCGGAAAATCGGAGCTGCAGGCCGTTTCGATCATGCAGCAGATGCAGTTGTCCCCCGCATTTGAGCCACGACAACAGAGCTTCCTGTCGCGGAGTTTCCCAGTCCGGAACATGATCGAGGAATAAGACCCGCAGACCGGACATCGCCGTGGCATACGGTGGAAATACTTCAGCCGGCATGTGCCGGAGCGCGGTGGGCATTCGATTCAGGAGTCCGGCAGAATCCAGGATCACAGCCACGTGTCGCGATACTTCCTGATCGTCGGCACCAAACCCGAAATCAAGGACCGGGCGACTCTGATCAATCGATTCAGACAATACCGTCTGATCGCCCGATTCGACTGCCAGACGCCAGCTGTGTGATCGGTCGCTGATCCAGGGATAGAACTGTACCCAGCGACGGGATGTCGGTCCCAGATAAATCGGTTCGACCAGCACACCTCCGGCATCACGCACCAGACCCGAGATGGATCTGAGTGTGACCTTCCCTTCGATCGGCTGATCACTCAGGTTGTCCAGCAGGACCGACAGCGGATTAAACTGTCCCGGCATGACGCGGCCGTCGAATCCCCAGATGTGCTCCACGATCCGTATCTCCGGCCGCTGCGCCGCCGCAGGTCCGGACAAGAGTGCCACGATCGCTGCCGGCAGCAGCCACGCCACCAGTCGACACCAGGTGACGCGCGTCACGGAAAACGGCAGAAACAGCTCGCGAACACCGGCAGATCGATGATCCGCAGCAGGAGATTTCATCCGAGCGACTCCCGTGGCTTCAGAAGGTCCGCCGGCAGGGAGATGGCCGCGGACGACTCATCCCGGCGACCGAGCAGGCGAGGTGCCATTCGCAGCACCTGTGATCGGATCGCCAGCAGCAGAACTCCCTGAACAGCCAGCGTGAGCAAAGCCGTCGCCGCCGCTTCGGGCAGCAGGTTCGTCGTCGTGCCGGACCGAGCAGACAGTTGTTGCAGGCCGCCAGCCGAAAGAAACGCTTCATTCAGAACCAGCGAACCATACGGCGATAACAGATGGACCAGAATGGACCACATCATCGGGTCCGATTGCTCCGTGAATGCCGGTATCAGAAGCCGGAATCCGGGCGAGATTCCCGCCCAGATGAGCAGCACGACACCGGCTGACAGAATTGACTTCATCTGGGAATTCACGCAGAGGCCCGCTGCAACTGAAACCCATGCCAGCAGCTGCATCACCAGACAAGTCGCTGTCGCCGCCAGGACCAGATACAGGATTCTGTCACCGA
>SYLK01000873.1 GCA_005809115.1 Planctomyces sp.
AGTGCTGTCAGGTCTTCCGCCGGGGCCAGCGAACCTGGTGGCATCATGAGCAGACTCGACAGACCCGCAGCACCGTCCCGCAGCGCCTCGTCCAGAATCCCGCACATCTGTTCCAGTTGTTCCGGATCTGGTCGTTCAAACCCGGTCCCCATGACTGACTGCCAGACGTTTCCTTCCCCGACGAAGGAAGCCACATTGACGGCAATCTGTGCTTCGTCAACCAGATCAAAATATTCTTTCAGCCTGGTCCAGCGGCGTTCCGTGCCGCGCACCACGACTTTCGGCGACGACAGTGAACCGTACCAGGGCCCCGCCGAAGTGCCTTCGCCCAGCACTTCCGTCGTCACGCCCTGCCGCACCTTGCTCTCTGCCCGAGGATCCTCGAAAATCACAAAATCCGAATGGGAATGGATGTCGATGAAGCCCGGAGCGACCACCAGTGTGTTCGCATCGATTTCCAGCCGGGCACTGGCATCCCCCAATTGCCCCACAGCCACAATCCGGTCGCCGCGGACAGCCACGTCTCCCCGGTACGAGGGATTTCCTGTGCCGTCGATGATCCGTCCGCCCCTGATGACAACGTCATACTGGCGAGTTTCGTCCGGCGCGGGACCGGGCTGCTCCGCCCGCAGCAGACTGCACCATGCGGAATGGAGCAGCGCCAGGATCGCGACCCGTCGCAGCAGACTGAAACACGCCGTCAACGGCTGGATCATCGACATCGCTTCCCCTCCGGTTCCCGTGGCAGCGGCCGACGTGCAGCCGCTCAGGATACAGTCAGTTCGAACAGTTTACGTCACGGCGGCCGACGAATCGGGCATGGCATTCCTCAGCGTCCACTGCAGTCCATGCAGAAAGTCGAGTCGGGGGACAACGGCGTCAAATTTCAGATCTGAATTCCTCATCTGGGCCTGGACCTGCGGAAGACAAGTCCAGGCCAGCATGTGAGCGCGAGGAAACGCGTCACGGAGTGAAGTCACGGATTGGCGCACGGCGGCTTCATCCTCGTCAACGTCATGCAGAATGATCTGCGGCGACGCTCGCTTCCCGGACGGCTCGGCCATCCCCGGGATGCGCCACAGGCCGCAATGCCTGGCTGGAAGTCCCATGGCCCGGCAGACCACTGCTGCTGTTTCCCGCAGCACGTAGTCGTCGCAGACGATCAGAATCCCCGCGCGATGCATCGACCTGGACAGCGGCCTGTATTCCAGGTCGTCGCACCGCGCCGAGAAGACCTCTTCAACCGACGCAGTGGGCGGCTGAGGTGCGTGCAGACGACGAATTTTCCCGATTTCTGCATCCACGATCGAACGGGCGAACCGGATGGGAACTCTCAGCCCCCCAGGCCACTGGTCGCGCGTTCTGCCGTCCGATTCACACCAGCTCCCGTAACAGCACAACACGTGGCTGAACAGGGTTCGCCCAATCAGCAGTTCCACCTCGGAAGCCGTGTATTCATCCGACCAGGACTGCAGCACCAGCACCAGACCGGCTCTGACTGACTCGCCCAGACCGCCTGCGATGGCCGCCCGAATTCCCGGAAACGTTGCAAGGATCCGGATTTCTCGATAACGTCGCAGCCACGACAGCAGCTCGCGACATTCGGCCACGCCATCATCACCGACGATGATGCACGTGACACCGGATTCATCGGAGTTCGTCGCAGTCAGCATGTTACAGTTCCTCTGCGGCGGTAGATCAGGCTGTCAGCTGTGCCGCGGGCGACTGTGGCCCCCGGCCATGGCTCCCGCAGTTTATCGAGTCCTTTGTGGAATGCATCTCCATGACCTTCGTCAAACCTCCGGCTGATCAGGACGTTTCGGAAAAAGTGGCGCAGACTTATTCACGGATTCGGGAGGTGCTGGAAACCGAGCAGATCCCGGAAGTCTTTCGCTGCATGGCCGTGGTTCCCCCGCTCCTGAACGATTTCTTCATGAACTTCCGAAAATTCGTGCTCAGCGACGGGAAACTGAATCAGAAACAGAAACTTCTGATCGCGGCTGCGGTGGCGGGGCAGTCTGGTTCCCTGAAATGGCTTGAATACCTGATGACGCTGGCCCCGGCTCGTTCCGTGAGTCAGGCTGAGATCACCGAAGTGCTCGCCGTCGGCGCCACCAACTCCATGTACAATGTGCTGTTCAAGTTTCGCGCGATCAGCGGGACTGAAATCTTCCACGGCATGGGAGTTGGCCTGCGTGCTCACACCTTTCAGAACACGTCGCTGGGCGAACCGCTGGTGGAGCTGATTAACCTGGCGCTCAGCACTGTCAACGGCTGCCAGCCTTGCACAACGGCCCACGTGGCCAGAGCCCGTGGACTCGGCCTCAGTGACGAGGCGATTCATGAGGCTGTGCAATGTGCTGCCACCATGATCTGTGGCACCCAGTTTCTGAGATCTGTTGGTGCCTGTACTGAGGCGCCGTGACGCGATCCGCAGTCCGCGCTCCAGCCGACAAATGAGTGCCGCGGTGGCCGTGTGGCTCGATCAGAACGTCCTTCGGGGAACGATTCGCGGCAGGCGCGACTCCCGATACGGCGGCGGTGTCACCTCGTCGCCGCCTGCCATCGTGGCCGGATTCCCCGGGAGTTGTTGCGGCAGGGTTGATGAAGTCGAGTTGTCCGGGCTGGTTTCACTCGGAAAATCGGGGACCTGTGGCACGACTGGCTGTGGCTGCCACTGAGGCGGATCGACCAGGATGTCCGCGGGCGGGGCGAGGTCTTCCAGCGAATCATGGGCTGATTCAGGTGCCGAAACATCGTCAAGCTGCGTGAATGGTTCCTGCAGGGAGTCTGCGAGGCATGGCCGGTTGGCCGGGCGCCGAAACGGAGTGGTGTTCAGGCCGCTGTGCCCACCGAATGTCGCATCGTCCGGGCTCGCACCATCGTCCGGCCCGGCAGCATGATCCGGGCCTGCAGCATGGTCCGGGCTGCATCCGGCAGTGAAACCGCAGCCCGGTGCCTGACTGCCGAGGTCGATGACTCGTTGCTCGGATGAGCATTTCGGCTGCAGGCTGCAGGATTCCTCGGCACATGCTGATCGTCTGCTGCTGCGACTGACCAGTGGGCAGCGGTGACCGCGGATTCGGTCCAGCATTGTTGCCAGACACGATCGGCGAGCCGTCTGGTCGCACCCTTCACCGCAGTGTCCGGCCTGTGCGGGGTCTGCACCGCAGTCATCGGCTGGGGAGCAGCGCGAAGAACTGTGTGACACGGCCTGGTGTGGCTTCGGAAAATCCGCCGCGGTAATGCCTGATCCGGGACGGGACGGAACGTCGCGGGAGTGAATTCGCAGAAGGCCGACACTCTTGATTCGAGAAATCCCGATCGCGGGGGGAACGGGTGGTGGTTCCGGTACCGTGCGCGGTGACAGCACCGAGCCGGGTGGCAGCACCGAGGTCGGTGGCAGCACCGAGGTCGGTGGCAGCACCGAGGTCGGTGGCAGATATCCCGAGTCCGGATTGCGTGATCGCGATCCGGGCTGCCGCCGAGCCTGTGGCGTCACCGGCGGTTCGACCGACGATTCTCGCCGTGCGCTCGTCGTGACGCGACTGCCGGCACAGCCCTGAAAACCTGCAATGATCAGGACTGCCACGAGGGAGATTTTCGCAAGTCGCATGTTGTCGTCCTTACCGCGACGCATCAGCGGCTGCCCGGCAGGGAGGGCTCCGCGTCTGATGCCGATCCATGTGATTCCTGCCACGAAGGAAGATCGGCACGAACTGCGCGAGTGACGGCTGAAACCTGCAGAATCTGGCCATTTGGAGGATTTCCCGGTCCCAAAAACTGGAAGATCGGGGGAAATCAGATCAAGCAGACGCAATCACATTTGATGAGTTTTCGGGTGGTACCAGCGATGCGGAGTCGCGCGTGTTGCGTGATCGCAGTGCAGGGGGGGCCGGTTGTCAAAACGGCAGTGTCTGACGTCGCTTCGGCGGCAGGTTTCCAGAATCGGCGGGGCTGATGAGCCGTAAGTGTTGTTTTCGTAGTGACTTGTGATTGCTGATCATTTTTTGGCACAACATTCGCTTACAAGGCGAGTCTCAGTTTCGTTCACTGCAAAGTTGGCTGTTGTGTCGTCAGGCCCGTGTTGGGCGGCAGCCGTGTTGAGCATATTTTTGTGAGATCGACAGGTCAGGAGATAATCATGGCGAAGAAGGCTTCTTCAGGTGGCACCCGCATCGTTCCTCTTGGTGACCGCGTGGTGGTGAAGCGAGCCGAAGCTGAAGCGAAGACGGCGGGCGGGATTGTGTTGCCGGACTCAGCTCAGGGAAAGCCTCAGCGGGGTGAAATCGTGGCCGTGGGTGATGGTCATGTGAATGACAAGGGTGAGCGCGTTCCGCTGACAGTGAAGGAGGGCGACCGGGTGGTGTTTACGTCCTACGCCGGCGACGAGATCAAATTCGGTGATCAGACGTTTCTGCTGATGCGGGAAAGCGACATTCTGGCGACCGAATAGTCCCACTGACGGATTCTGCAACGTCGACTCAGTGACAGCGCGGTCCTCCGGCTGGATTCATCTGCAGCGACCGCTGCCTTTGTGAAATATCAGCCAATTTTTGAACTGAAAACTCGGGAGACAGTACAACATGGCAAAGATGATTGCCTTTGATCAGGAAGCTCAGGAAGCAATGCGGCGTGGTGTCAGCAAGCTGGCACGAGCCGTGAAGGGTACGCTTGGCCCGCGAGGTCGCAACGTGATCATCGAAAAAAGCTTCGGTTCACCGACCGTCACGAAGGACGGTGTGACGGTTGCTCGGGAGATCGAGCTTCCCGACAAGTTTGAGGACATGGGCGCCCGCATGGTGCGTGAAGTGGCCAGCAAGACCAGTGATGTCGCTGGTGACGGCACCACGACGGCCACGGTCATGGCCGAGGCAATCTACAAAGAGGGTCTGAAGGCGGTGGTGGCCGGGGTCAGTCCTCTGGAAATGAAGCGTGGGATGGACAAGGCGGTGGCTGATATCGTGCAGCAGCTGCACGGAATGGCCACCGAATGCCGTTCGCGGAAATCCATCGCCCAGGTGGGAACCGTTGCCGCCAACGGCGATGCAGAAATCGGCAACATTCTGGCGGATGCGATGGAACAGGTTGGCAAGGACGGTGTCATCACCGTCGAAGAGGGCAAGAGCCTGGAAACCAGCTTCGAAGTCGTGGAAGGACTGCAGTTCGACCGAGGTTATCTGTCGCCGTATTTCGTGACCGACTCGGAAAGCATGGAGTGTCTCATGGAAGATGCTTACGTGCTGATCCACGAGAAGAAGATTTCCAGCATCAAGGATCTGGTTCCGGTGCTGGAAAAGGTCGTCAATTCCGCTCGGCCGCTGCTGATCATTGCGG
>SYLK01000874.1 GCA_005809115.1 Planctomyces sp.
CGGCAGCGTCACCAGACCGGACCAGTGTCTGATTCCTGATCAGCGTCAGTTCGCCCACCAGATTCATCAGCTGGTCCAGCAGACCGACACTGACTCTCAGTGATCGCAGTTTCTCGTTGTCCGATGGCGATCGGGGACGACTCGATGGTGCTGAAGTCGCCGTGCCGGCAGTCGCCGGGACGCTGTTCCCGACAGGCACCTCAGGCGGGATGCCAGTGTCTGCCGGACCGACCGTGCTGTCGGAACAGGCTGCAAGAGCGAGCTTGGGCAGTTCCTGATCGCCCCGGATGTTCGCCTGCCAGACGATCGGGGAGTGCGGCAGCCCGTCCTGCAGCCCCGATCCGGAGTACACCAGTTGCGGGCGTTCTACCATGCAGGTCCGGTCAATTTCGGTCAGCAACTGCACGAGGGAATGTCCGCTGACGGCCTGCCACGCGGACAGATCGATCGTCACGCGCCGTTCAGCGGAAGCGGACGATGTCGCAGCCTCGGATCTCGGAACAACATCGCCCAGCAACTGCTTCAGGTCTGTGTCCGACGCCCGCGTTGCCAGGATGCCTCGCAGCTTCAGGTCCGTTTCCCCGACCCAGTCGGCGGCCGCGGGACGGCCGAATGCCATTGAGCTGCCGTAACCCGTGAGTTCCGGGTCCTGAAATTGTCCCAGCGCATCGATCGCCTGAAACAAGCCGACCATGCTGCCTTCCGACTGAGCCCGCCATCCCGACAGTTCCACGGTGACGGGCACCAGACGCAGCGGAACGGTGCTTTGCCGGATCTGCTGCAGGACAGCCTCGAATCCGGCTGGATCCACATGTTCCGGCTCCTCGAGCATCACGGCCAGCCGGTCGCGAGCCTTCAGCAGCACCTCGATCACGTCCGAGGACGGCAGCCGGGCACCATCCCGGTACTCCTCCAGCAGACTCTCCATCGCGTGAGCCAGCTGCCGCATTCGCGAGTATCCCAGAAACCCGGAGTCACCCTTGAACGAGTGAATGGCTCCCAGTCCCTTCCGGATCAGCTGCCGGGATTCCTCTCCGCTGAGCGCTCGCTCCAGGGCAAGAAGCGACCGCTCAAACACGGCAAGGTGGTCACGCGACTCGAGAATGAAGTCCGCCCGCGGGTCGTTCATGATCGACCGATCCCTGACATCCGGATGACGAGATCCATCTCCTCCGAAACCGGATCCAGCGTCAGACGTGAGTCGGTCCGGGTCTCAACGTATTCGCGGGCGGCAGCGAGGAATGCCAGACCTGTCGGATCGAGATGGCGTGTGGCTGACAAGTCGAACCGAACGTCGCGAACCCCGGGCTTGAGTTTCTCCAGCAGCTTTCGACGCATCGCCTCAGCGTCGGCATGGTTCAGCGAAGCTCCGAACGTCAGCACCACCACACGTTCTGCGGCATCCGACAACTCAGGTTCCGCAGTGCTCGCTGTCAGCCGGGATTCCGTCGATCCGGCCGGCGCACGAGTGACCGAAAGCACCGGTCCTGACGAAAGCACCTGTGCCGACGAAACTACGGGTGCATGGGAAGGAGCTGGACTGGCCGGGAGATCCGAATCCTCTCCGCCCGGACGAGACACCGCCGCCGACGTGGCGGACAATCGCCCTCCACGCAGCGCCTGCAGCTGGCGCAGACAACTGGCCACCGGGCCCGCCAGGTCCTCTCTGGTCGCCGGTGGCCGCCGCGTCGACGCCGCGATCCGTGCCAGCAGGTCGACGCTGGTCAACAGGACATCGAATTCAGAGGGATGGATGGTGAGTTCTCCTCGGCGGGCAGCCACGAAGCAGTCTTCCATCAGATGTGCCACATCGACGGCCGAGGGCACGCCGACGATTCGGGCGGCGCCTTTGATGGAATGTGCCGCACGCATCATGGAATCAATCACGCCCGCATCCGACGGATCTCGTTCCAGCTGCAGCAGCGAATTCGACAGCGTTTCCGAGTGTGACTCGACTTCAGACCGAAAGAGTTCCAGCATCGTCTCACTGAACTCAGATGTCATGGCACACACGGCCTTCGAAATGATGGATCGGCTGGTCGTGCCGAGGCGACGGGAAAAATCTTCCTCAGCGAGTCTAAACACCTTTTATCCTGTTGCAATTGATTTCTCCGGCAGTCCAGGATATGTGCGTCGAACGTTTCTCCTGTGGCGGTTTTTCCCGGCCGTACAGGCTTCGTACAGTACTCATACCTGCTGATCACCCGATTCATGGCATCACAACCGCCGACAGCTTCTCAGTCGCTCCCGCGCCGAACAGTCGTCCTGCTGGTTGACGATCAGGCGATCGTGGGTGAGGCGGTGCGGCGAATGCTGGCGGACGAGCCGGGGATCGAGTTTCACTACTGTGCCAATCCCTTCGAAGCTCTGGACATGGCCTCCAGCCTGCGTCCCACGGTGATTCTGCAGGATCTGGTGATGCCGGAAATTGACGGCCTGACACTGGTGCGGTTCTTTCGAGCCAGCGCTGCGACGAAAGAGACGCCGCTGGTCGTTCTGTCATCCACGGAAGAACCCGTCATCAAGGCCAAAGCGTTCGAACTGGGCGCCAATGACTACGTGGTCAAGCTGCCCGACAGACTCGAACTGATCGCCCGAATTCGTTACCACTCAGCCGCGTGTCTTAACCTGCAGGAGCGCAACGCGGCCTTCGCAGCGCTCGCAGCCAGCGAGCAGCGCATGGCGGCCGAGATGAAAGCCGCGGCGAAATACGCGGCGTCTATCATCCCGCCGCCAATTTCCTCACCGCTGAACATCGACTGGCGATTCGTTCCCAGTACCGAACTGGGTGGCGATTCGCTGGGATATTTCCCGGTTGATGACGATCGCTTTGCGTTCTTTCTGCTGGATGTGACCGGTCACGGTCTGGCCTCTGCCCTGCTGGGTGTCACGGTGTGCAATGTGCTCCGCGCCCGAGCGCTGGCGGGAGCGGATCTCGCCTGCCCGGCACAGGTACTCGCGGCGCTCAACCGCAGTTTCACGATGGACGAACAGGACGGACGAACCTTTACGATGTGGTACGGGGTGTTCCACCGGAAGACGCGGCGTCTGACCTGGTGCGGCGGCGGCCATCCGTCAGCGATCCTGTTTCGCAGTGGCAGCGGTGCTCCCACGGAACTGGAATCGCAGAATCCCGGGGTCGGCATGTTCGAACTGGACACGTTCGAACAACAGGAAATCGAGATCCCGCTGAATTCGCGGCTGCTGCTGTACAGTGACGGCGTTTTCGAGATCCACAAGCAGGACGGCGGCACCTGGTCGTTCCGGGAGTTCCTGCAGTTCGTGTCTCAGCCCGACACCGACGACGACAGGATCATGGACCGCCTGCTGCGTCACGTCCGCACGATCAAAGGCGGTCCCGTGCTGGACGACGATTTTTCCATCATGGACATCCGGATCTGAACCCGCTCGTCGGCACCTGCCTGATCCAGCCGGCAGGCTTCGCCCGATCAAAGCGGGCCGGCTGGGCGACTTCGGTCGACCTGAAGCCGAACAGGAGTCTGGTGTTCCTCCGGGCTGTTCCACACAGTCCACAGGAGCAGACACGGTTCGCTTCAGAGAGCCTGATCAATTCCCTGTTCCACGGCATGGCAGCGGACGAGATGGCCCTCTTCCACGGCGAGCGTTCGCGGTGCCTGTTCCCCGCACACCGCCATGGCCAGCGGGCATCGCGGGTGAAACCGGCAGCCCGACGGTGGATTCACCGGCCCCGGAACATCGCCCTGCAGTACCCCCCGATCGCTTCGTCGGCCGGGATCCATTGACGGAATGGACGCCAGCAGCGCACGGGAGTAGGGGTGCCGCGGACTGCGATAGATCTGCTCACTCGTCCCCGTCTCCACAATC
>SYLK01000875.1 GCA_005809115.1 Planctomyces sp.
CGACGCGTCGGCATGAGTTGGGGTTTCGGCCAGCTCACGGCGGCCGCTGCCACCCGCGCCAAATGCGGCTGACCGGTCCGTCTGAAACACAGTCAGAAATCGCCGCCGGATCACCTCACCCGGATTTGCCGGATTCCCGCGACGAAACACCGGCAGATCGCGAGTTTCGCCTTCACGGTATTCCAGCCGAGTCATCTCGTCACCATCCGCCAGAACGTGGACAGCGGCCTCCCGCACCACGTGTGCCCAGGGATGTTCAAAATCCGGAGTACGGCTGCGAATGGCAGCGATTTCCTGCTCCACCGCCGGGGCCTCCGGTGATCTGGCTTCCCTGAGCTGCCGGAGTCGAGACTCGAGAGTCGCCACCTGCTCCCGCGCTGTTCGCACCCGCGCGGCCTGCGGTTCCGGCAGCAGCGGACGCTCAGCCAGCTGAGTGCTGGCGAACACGCCGGCCAGAGCATAATAGTCCTGAATCGAGATCGGATCGAATTTGTGATCGTGGCATCGGGCACAGGCCACTGTCAGTCCCAGAAACGTGCGTGTCACTGTATCCAGCCGCTCGTCCCATTCGTCGGCCACAATCTGCTCGATCACAGCCGGAGCCAGCCGCAGTTCCTTCCAGTACGTTGGGCTCAGTCCAAGAAATCCCAGCGCCGCCAGGTCCGACGGATCGCCGTTCGGCACCAGATCGGCGGCCAGCTGCAGACGCAGGAACTGATCGAACGGAAGATTGTCATTCAGGGCCCGCACGACCCAGTCACGATACAGCCAGCCGCGATCCGTCGCGCTCTGCCAGTCCGGCGTCTGATCGGTGTACCGCGCCAGATCGAGCCACACCCGGGCCCAGCGCTCACCAAACTGCGGCGATGCCAGCAGCCGATCCACCACCCGCTCCCAGGCATCGTCCGATTCGTCCGACAGGTACTCTGCCAGCTCTGCGGGCGAAGGAGGAAGTCCGATGGCATCAAAGGTCACACGCCGCAGCAGTGTGGCACGCTCCGCCGGCGGACTGGATGTCAGCTCGTGCTCATCCAGTTTGACGAGCACAAAGGCGTCGATCGGACCACGGCTCCGGTTCCGGCGCGCCACCGACGGAACGACGACAGACTGCAGCGGTTGAAAAGACCAGAATTTCCGCCCCCCGGCGAAATCCACCCCGCCGGAGGCGGATCCCGGTTCGGTCCGATATTCGGGGAGGACTGCCCCCGACAGAATCCAGGACTGCAGCACCTCCACTTCGTCGCGTGGCAGCCGCCCGTCCGGTGGCATCTGGAGACCTTCGACTTCATAACGGATGACCCGCAGCAGCAGGCTTTCCCGAGGCACATCGGGTGAGAACAGCAGGCCACGCGTCCCGCCACGGGCGATCCCCGCCGGGGTTTCCAGAATCAGCGCACCGTTGTCGGGACCGGATTCTGCTGAATGGCACTCGACACATCGCCGCAACAGCAGGGGTCGCACGCGAGATTCGAAAAACCTGACACCGTTGTCGACTTCAGCCGGGGTGTGTGAGGCCCCGGGAGTCACCTCCGGCACGCTGAGTTCCGTGTCGGAATGATTCGGATCGACCGCAGGCGGTTCCTGACCCGCCAGGACCATCGCGGGCAGAACGGCAGCCAGCGCAGCTGCCGCAAACAGCCGCCGGAAATGGAAATTCCCCTGCGAAATCAGCGTGGCACTCATGATTCAGCCGGTCCAGGTCTTCCGACGCTGCGAGAACGTTTCCCCACTGCCATGCTCACTCGCCGAGACAATACAAATGCGTCAGCGTCCGCAGATACAGGCAGCCAGCCGCCGCACCCGGTGAAGCTCGCAGACATTCGCCCATCGGATTTCGTGACACGATCTCAAACGTATCCGCCGCCCGGATCACCGTCACCTCGCCTTCTTCGCTGCAGAAGTAGATCAGGCCGCCGGCCGTTATCGGCGAAGAGGTATAGGTGCCGTCCACACGGCCTTTCCACACTTCCTCACCCGACTGGACGTTGACGCATGTGGCCACGCCGGTACTGGTGATCATGAAAACCCGTTCTCCGATCACCAGCGGCGCCGCCATGTCGGAGTTGCCTTTGTCGCGATTCCAGATCACATGGGAGTCCGTGATGTCTCCCCGGGCCGTGCGATCCAGTCTCACAGCCAGCAGATTGGCGCCACGCGTTCCGGTTTCCAGAATCGCCAGGTTTCCGAAGAACGACGGTGGTGCCGAGGCATTGAAGTCGTCGTGGCGAACCATCCAGAGTTCTCTTCCGGAAACCGGGTCGTACCCGAATGCTGCACGAGAACCCACGGACACCAGATGCGTCTCACCGTCGACGTCCACGTATCCCGGAGTGCTGAATGCTTTCCTCGCATCGCCATCACCCCGCGGTTGACCGTTCGCATCCAGATCGCCGTAGTCGGTCGTCCGGTCGGTCGTCCAGACCGTCTCGCCCGTCTCAAGATTCAGAGCCGTCAGAAACTGCCGGTCAATTCCATCAAAGGTCAGCACCAGCAGATTGCGAAAAATTACCGGAGAGGATCCAGGTCCGCGGTAATGGCGGCAACGAATATCGCGACGTTCCCATTCCACGGCGGACGACTCCGGATCCAGCCGCGCCGTCCCGTAGGTGCCAAAATGGACATAGACCGCCTCGGCGTCTGCCACACACGAGGGGGATGCATAGGTGTTGACCTCGTTCCCCAGAGGTTCCGGGTCCGGATTCTCAAATACGATCAGATGGTGACGCACTGCGCCGGTGTGCTGATCCACGGCGTAGACCAGCAGCTGCTTTCCGTCGGCCGGTGCCGCGGTCAGCCAGACGCATCCGTGCGCGATCACCGGAGTCGAATGACCGAATCCTTCCAGCGCCAGTTTCCAGCGAACGTTCGTCCCCGACGCCGTGTCCCACTCCGTGGGCAGTCCGACAGCATCCTCAGCGGCCACGTGCCCGTTCTGCGTCGGGCCCGTCCGACCGGGCCACGGCAACCTCGCTGAGATCTCTGCGTCAGACGCGGATCCCTCCGTCCATGGTGGCGCTGCCAGCGCCACCATCATGCCGCAGACCAGCGCCAACCGTGGAAAAAAAAGTCCGGGCCGACGAGACGAATCCTGGAGAAAACTCTGCGGGACAAGGCCCGGGAATGCACACATGACCTGAGACCCGAACAGAAACTGGGACCAGAAACGCATGACAGAATCACGCAATCGTTATTCCGACATTCGGAGAATAACCGACGCAGGCGGCAATGTCGCGTCTTTTCTGTCACCCGACCACGCAGGTCCTGGCGAGCGATGCCCCCTTCAGGCTGCGGGAAACGCGGCCCAGCAGAAAAACTCGCGATTCGAGACGTGGTACGGTCGAATCCCGATTCCGGCCCATTCGCCACGAAAATCCGTGTCTGCGCGGTGGTATTCCGCCTCGTGAATCCGTATGATCCCTCAATACTGTGATTCCGCCCGTCACGGCACGAAGGCCGAAAACACGCAGTGAAGCGGTCCGTCCCAGGTCTCGGTAGCTCAATTGGATAGAGCGTCAGCCTCCGAAGCTGAAGGTTGCAGGTTCGATCCCCGCCCGAGACATCCGTATTCCCCGCAGACTCACGCAGTCCGCCGCAGAACCCCGAAAAACACTGACGTTTTCGGGGTTCGCTCGTTTCACGGGTTCACCAGTTTCCGCCATTTCGCACGGCTGCTGTGCCACCTGGTGTGCCACCTGCGGCGGTTCCGATTCGTTCTGCAGCTTCACGGCCCGCTCGTTGAACTGGTCGAAATGGTGATCGTCCACCTGAGCGTAACTGTCGTTC
>SYLK01000876.1 GCA_005809115.1 Planctomyces sp.
CGCGCCTGGGCCATCGCATGGTTGACCAGGTAGGATCCGCAGCTCGCAACAACCATCATGATGCGCATCACGAAGATCCAGACGAGCAGCTGAATCTGAACGACGGGTTCCCGTACCGCCAGCAGAATGAAAGTGATCAGCGCCACGCCCGTGACACCATACGTCTCGAAACCATCGGCTGACGGGCCGACAGAGTCACCAGCGTTATCTCCCGTGCAGTCAGCGATCACCCCGGGATTTCGGGCGTCGTCTTCTTTGATCCCGTATACGATCTTCATCAGGTCGGCGCCAATATCGGCAATCTTGGTAAAGATACCTCCCGCCACTCGCAGGGCAGCCGCCCCCAGAGATTCACCGATCGCGAATCCAATAAAGCAAGGTCCCGCATAGTCACCGGGAATAAACATCAGAATCACCAGCATCAACAGAAGCTCGACACTGATCAGGAGCATTCCGATACTGATACCGGCCTTCAGCGGAATGGCATAGCAGGGAAATGCGTGGCCGGTGAGCGCTGCAAATGCCGTCCGGGAATTTGCCAGCGTGTTCACTCGAATACCGAACCAGGCCACAAGGTAACTGCCGAGAATTCCGACTACGCTGAACGCGAGAATGATCGACACCCGGGCTGTGCTGAACAACAGAAGGTACTTGAAATAGAAAACCATGACCGCCCCGATGAACAGCCACAGGATGAAAATGAATCTCCCCTGCGTCAGCAAATACGTCTTGCACGTCGCATAAATGAGCTCCGAGACCTCCAGCATCGAAGAATGCACGGGCAGCTTTCTCAGCTGCAGACAGACGACGAGCCCGAAAACCAGGCCCAGAACAGAAATCACGACCCCGCTGTACAACAGATCCTTTCCGCCCACGCGATCTCCGAAAAACCTCGCCTGATTCAGATCCGGCAGCTTCAGACTGGCCTCGCCTCCGATGTGCACCTCGCCAGTCGACTCGGACGATGGGCGAGGATCCTGTGCCAGCACACACGGCCCTGAGAGCGCAACCATCAGGAGGCCGACAATTACACGCACTAATACCGTACCGGAAACTCGTCTCATCCTGGCAGAAGCGGTGGACGAGATGAGGGTGGATTTACGCCGGAAGACGGGTGAACGCGGTAACATAGACAGATTTTCCTGAGACCATATTTGAGAAAGAGATCAAAGTCTTCACTGAGGGTGAACGTCGATTCCGCTCAGCAATACTGAGTGAGCCGGAGGTACTCAGTTAAACTGACCCACTCCCTGGAAAAGAAATTCGGGGGGACGATCGCCCATTCTGTGTCAAGGTGTCCGATCTTGATGCACTCAAACCCTGCGTAGGCGCCTACGCTCAGTCTTGAGGGACCGTTCAAGGCTACTGTTGCGGCGGCTGCGAACCACGCGCCTTTTAGTGAGAAAAACTGGGTCACATCAATTGAGCGGCATAAGTTAACCATACTGAATCGCCGACGGCGATTCCGTTTGCACCTTCACCAGAAGCCACTTCCGGGGGGAATGTCGAACTGTACCTGCCAAACGGTAACTGCGCGCTCGACCATCTGCAACTGGAAAGATCCTGAATCGCCGCGTCGCCAATCGTTCCCATTCGGGAAGCCATTCGCCGTTCGGAGAAATCGCCGACGACCCTCAAAAACTCCAATAGTGAACCTTTACCTGTGCATATGGCCAGTAACGTTTGTCGTTCCTTCGGGACGTGTGGGCACCGTCGGTCGCGACTTTCCGGTGATCGCAGGAGATAACTGTCCCACCTTTGGGAATCAAGCCGCCGTGCCGGGACGCGCGAATGCTGAAATCCGCCCGGTCATTTTCCGGTTTCCATCTCCGGTTCCCCTGAAGGCAGGAGTCCGTGCATCTGTGGCAGAAACTGCAGCGCACCGTGCTTATTATTTTGCTGGCAGCCATGCACTCCGGGAGCGGTTCTGACGGACTCGCAGCCTGCATAGTCCAATGCACCGCTGGATCAACGGGAGTCCTCGGGGGGCAATGGTCGCCTCATTACTGCAGACCATGTATACTCCAGCCCCTCATACCCCGGAGGCGTTCTGATGATGCGCCCAAGGAGCGCCGCGATGACAAAGCTTGACAGGTAGGGCACCGCTGTTGCCAGGGTAATTGTCGGCTGATAAACTGTATTGAAAAGTATCTGCCAGTAACTCCACAGGAATGAGATCAGTATGCTGCAGATCACCGCCGCTGTGGCCGCTCGGCCATCGCACCGCTGAAACATTCCGATGAGGAACAACGAAGCCAGCGGACCAAGAAACATATTGAACGCCGGAGCCATCATGTCGATAATATTTCGACCGGACTGCCGTGCGAGATATGCGACACCGCTTCCGAGAAGCGTCACAACGATTCCGACGATCACAGTCAGCCAGCGGGCAAATCCAAAATCACTCAGCAGCGCCCTTCGACGGGGACGCAGCCGTCCGTAGAGGTCACCGGAGAATACAGCACTGATGCTGTTGACGCCGGAAACCAGCGTTTGCATGGCATCGCACAACAGGACAGCGAGTATCACACCGCCGATGCCGGCAGGCAGCTGATGTGCAAAGAAGTGTGGCAGGACGCGATCACCCTGCTTCACAACTGTGCTCCCGTTTTCTATCACCATCATCCCAGGCGGAAGGTACGTGGGATGCAGGAGGTAAAAGGCCAGCAGTGCCAGACCGCACATGGCCAGCAACACCCCGATCGTCAGATCCGTGACTGCGTTCACCAGGTAACTTCTTCGTGCCGATGACAGCGACGTAGTGGAAAAGTAGCGCTGAAGCACGACCTGATCCGATCCATGTGTGCAGATCGTCCAGAAGAAGCTCAGCATTCCGGCCGTTATCACCGTCATGCGAATGGTGGGATCGAAGCTGAAGAGGATCGGTTTTGTATGCCCGGACGAGTGTTCTGATGCAATTCGCCACCAGTCCAGTGGTCCGGTTCGAGTCGTGACGACCACATATCCGAGGGTCACCACTGTGCCGCCGAACAGCATCAGTGACTGCAGGACATCGTTCCAGACCGCTGCACGGAAGCCGCCCAGACTGGCGTAGAGCGTCGCCAGCAGACCAACCGACAGGATAATCCAGTACAACAACGATGCACGCAGGAGGGGCGGTGAGGAATCCGGCCAGTTGATCCACGCCGCTGTCGGATCGATCATCGTCGCCGGAACGAGACTCTGAGTCATCTGCGTCAGCGCCAGTGCCCCGACATACATCACCATCGACATCCAGCCAAGTCGCAGAAATAAAAACAGCAGACTTCCCACTATCCGGGTTCGCACATCAAATCGCCGTTCGAGGTATTCGTAGGCGCTCGTAAACCGCAGACGCATGAAGAATGGCACCCATACGAACAGGACCACCGCCATACTGAACGGCAGAGCCAGATACTGCGAGAACATGGCGATACCATTCCGTATCATTTCGCCCGGGACTCCCATATAAGATATGCTTGACATCAGGGTTGCAAGGAGACTGAGCCCCACTGCCATCCATGGCATTCGCCGACCTCCGAGAAAGTACTCACCAGTGTTCACCTGCCGCCGTGATGACCAGACAACAATGGCCATCGTTATCAGCAGGTAGAGCCCAACTCCGAGGAAGTCGATCACCTGAAGTCCTTCCCGAGGTGGCGGCGCCACTCGAGTGGTAAGAAAAAACATGCTATCGAACATGATTGTGAGATCCATAACCCACTCACCGATTATGAAGATAAACTGACACCACCCGACGGCAGACGATTGCGCTTCGCGGCGGGGGCCATCGGCAGTGGAAGAACGCCGATGTTGTCCCGTCACTGTATGGCAATAGTCGAAGAATGTCGACCATGCCGGTCTCCGGCAGCAGGCCACCGACACCTGCGACTGTCGTGCCGGAAGCATCTCCTCACCTGAAATTTCCGGGAATGCTACTCATTCCAGGTGAATGGCCTCCAGTGGTTTCAGGCGACCTGCATGAATCGCCGGAACGGTCGCGGCCATAACTGAAAGAATCATCGCGCCCCCATAATAGCCTATCAACAGCATCGGATGGAGCGAAAATACGATCCCATGCTCAGCAGTACCACGATACGAGACACTCACCAGGAAAGCCATGATGGCGCCCATCACGATTCCCGGAACCACGGCCAGCAGCCCCGACACGAACGCCTGCAGCAGGAACATGCGCGTCACCTGAAGTCGGGACATTCCGACGACACGCAGTACGCCGAGAATACGAGCCTGCTGAATGACATTCATTGTCATGGTATTGATAACACCAAATCCGGCAATGGCCAGCGCCAGGGCCAAAATCATCCAGAGTCGGCTTGTTACGCCAGCCAGCATGCTGCGAATCAGCTCTCGCAGATCAGACATCGACTGAAATATCAGGCCCTGTTTCCGGGCAACTCCCTGAAGCGCCATTCCCACTGCCGCAGTTGCGGATCGATCACTTCGAATCCCATACGCATGAATCTGAGGGATCGGGAAAAGCTCCAGCGCCGCCGTCCTGTCCATGATTATCAGCATGCCGCCGGAATTGAATTGCCTGGCAACGCCGGCGACCCTGACGGAGTGGCTGATGCCGGACACGTTAATGCGAACGGTGTCGCCGGGCCCGCAGTCGATCTTATGTGCCAGGACACTCCCAATCACTGCTTCACCCGAGAGCACTCGGTCGCGGACCTGCGACAGGTCGCCGGCAATAACATCAATCGGCATCGGCGAAAACTCGGCAAGCTGGCGGATCATCAGTGTGACAACAGCCCCGTTAACGGTCGCCTTCTGAAACGACATGCGATCAATCGCGACGATTCCGGGAATTGCCGCGATACGCGATTCAATTTCATCAGAGACACTTTCACTCTCCGACATGTCAATACGCGGGCGACTCGCACGCAGCAGGAAATCAGCGGTGACGGTACGGTCGAGCCATAAATCCACATCCCGGGCCACGGACAGGGTTGTGCTTCCGATACTGACACTTGTGGACGTCACTACGAACAGGACCGCAATCGTCAGTGAAGTGCGCCCGAAGTTGTCCTGCAACTGTCGCTGGCCAACCCGTGCTTCGACCATGAAAAGTCGACCGAGTGGTCGATAAATCAGAGAACTACCGGGACCAACCAGTGCGGGAAGGCACAGTAAACCACTGAGCTGTGTCAGCACAAGTGCCAGGACCGACGTCCACATCGGGAACAGATCGAAATTTGCACAGGCGAACACGACGATCGCGGCAAACAGCGCGAGGAGGCCTGTGATGACACACTCACGAATCGGGAATTCTCTTCGCGGGGCACTGGCCGACTTCAGCACCGCCAGCGGCACAGCATTACATGCCTCGCGAGCTGGATGCCACACCGACACTAACGTCACCAATGGGCCAAACAGCAGCCCGGCAAGAATTGCGTGGGTTCGCATGCCGGTTGTCGAATCTTTACCGAGGCCAAAGATTTCGACCATACCCTGCGAGAGGACATGACTGCCGGAAACTCCCAGAAAAATGCCCACAATGGTCCCGACAACAGCAAATGCCAGTGCCTCCAGATAAATGGATAAGCGAACTTGTGCGGTTGTCGCGCCCACAATCCGCAACAATGCCAGTTGTCGCTGTCGTTCGGCCACAGACATCTGGAAGGTATTGAGCGCGATGAAGATCGCTGCCACGACGGAAAGCACTGCCGTGGCGTTCAGGCTGAAATTTATCAGGGATTCCGTGGATCGACTGAGATCGGCCGCCGAAGCAGTTCTCACCAATACCAACTGGTCGGGAAGCTGACGCTTGATCGCGTCAGCAACGGTGTCCGACTCAGCTTCTGACTCCACCCCTGAATCCAGGACAATCTGCAGTGCAGTCGCCTTTCCTGGTGCTCTGCCCAGCCGTGCGGCGTCAGCCAGGGGCATGAAGATTGCTGCCGTCTCTTCCGCCGCCCCGATCCCCTGCGGCTTCAGAATGCCGACTACCCTTTTCGGAACGAGCCGCGGAACTCCGCGGACCCAGATTCGCAATTCGTCTCCGGCGGCAATGCCCAGTCGGTCAGCCACGCTGGCCTCGACACACACTTCACCCGGACTCGTACAGATCCGGCCCCGACTGATTGAAAAGTCACGCATCCGGCGGTATTGCGCCAGATCAGCTCCGATGACAATTCCGCGCACCTCATCGGATCCGAAAGCGATTCTGGCGAACAGGCGAAAAGTCGGTACTGCGACGTCAACGCCCGGTTGGTGTGAAAGCGGCGCCAGGTCACCATGAGCGAATGGTGCCGCGTCAGCTGCGACAATTTCCATCGCGACTCCGACATCCAGAGTCTGATGGAGCGAGTCAAGCTGACTTCGGGTCGCCGCTGTTGACTGAAGCACAGCCACAACTGCGGCTACACCACCGGCAATACCTAAGATCGTGAGCACGGTATGTGCCGGCCTTAGCCGAATATTGTTCCAGTTGAACCGCCATGGGATCATCCCCGGATCTCCATGTCGATTACTTCCTTCAGCTCTTCAACCGTACGCGGACAGCCATCGAACCGTATGTGCCCATCAAGCACCAGAATCAGACGATCCGCCCTGGACGCCACCCGAATGTCGTGAGTGACAACTACCACGGTCTTGTGTGATTCGTGTGCCACTTCGTAAAGCAGCTCAGTAATATCCCGACCGCGAATGGAATCCAGATTCCCGGTTGGTTCATCCGCCAGTACCAGCGATGGATTGATGACCAGTGCTCGGGCAATTGCAGCTCTCTGCTGCTCTCCGCCGGAGAGCTGTGACGGCAGGTGTCGGAGCCGATGCGACATGTCCACTCGGTGCAGACATTGTTGAGCCCGTGGCACAGCATCACGCTCCGAAATCCCGTCCATGATCAGCGGCAGTGTCACGTTGTCGATCACACTCAGGGCGGGAACCAGATTGAAAGATTGAAAAATGAAGCCGATTCGCCTGCGCCGCAGGATGGTCAAATCATGGTCGTTCAGCTCCGACAGGTTCTGACCATCAATCCAGATCTGTCCGGAACTCGGAAGTTCAATTCCACCCAGAACATGCAGCAATGTACTCTTACCGGACCCACTCGGTCCCACGATCGCCGTCATCTGCCCACGGGGTATACGCAGCGTGACGTCACAAAATGCCGACACCTCAACCCCGTCGTTGACAAATACCTTCGATATATTCGACGTCTCAATGACGTCCTTATTCCGTTCCATGGCGATATTCAAAGGTGGTACCTGAGTGACGACGCTCCCTGAGACGCACGGCACGCGTGCTCCCACTCCGCTTCCATTGGTAATCGATCGATGTGACCCACGGACTTTTCCAGCGGCAGCTCTGACAGACAGCGACAATCCTCCACTGCAACATCCGGTTCAACGACAAATCAGGTGCGCGGCGTAAAGATCAGTTGTTACCCGATGAGAGCGAACTTTGCGAGATGGAGGGCATAGAGTTTGGCGATGAAGTAGTC
>SYLK01000877.1 GCA_005809115.1 Planctomyces sp.
CCGGCCGCCCGGTCATCCGGCCGCCCGGTCATCCGGCCGCCCGGTCATCCGGCCGCCCGGAAACACCGCGTTTGACGCCCGTTCAGTGAATTCGCACGGTGCGAAACTCCAGATCTGTGGTGGCGTCGTGTCCCTGCAGACTGATGTGGCCCGCAGCATCCCGCCGACCCCGACGCGGATTCGAATCCGGCAGCCGATCATCTCGCCAGTTCACGACCTGGTATCCGTTGACCCACGTGGCAATGCGGTTGCCCTGCGCGATCAGCGTCTGAGTCCACCACTCGCCGTCACGCGCCACAACACAGCGTGCCTGAACACGACGGAAGACAGCCCCCGTGCCGTAATCCGCCGGACGACTCAGATCATCATCCAGAATTCCGTTATGAATCTGCATTTCGTACCCATTTGAAGGTGCTTCGGCGGTACCCGGTTCGGCGCGAAAAAAAATCCCGCTGTTCAGCCCGGCACCGCTGGTCCGGACTTCAGCGTGCAGCAGGAAATCTCCGAACGTGTCGTGTGTCTCCAGAAAACCCGGACCGCTTCGGACCTGAATCGCACCTTCGGCCACGTCGAATGTACTCTTCGATCCAGCCACCACACGCCATCCGGTGATGTCCTTCCCATTGAACAGGTCCCTTCCTCCCAGCGGGCGCACGGCCACATGGCGAAACGCGATCCGTCCGGCATTCAACTGCAGCCCCAGTGTCCCCGTCAGCCGAATCGACTCAGATGTGTCGGTGAAGTCCGCAATCTTCGCATCGTCCAGCCAGACCTGCAGCCGTGGCCCCTCACACAGGACGCGCACACCATGCCACGCCCCCTCCACCCGAGGCACGTTTTCCGCCACATACCGACCGACAAAACTCCCGGTGCCATGTGTCGGATGCCCGTCGCACAGGTTCAGTTCATAGGTATCCGTGACAGGACTCAGCACCTGCTCCGCACAGCGCAGAAAGATCCCGCTGTTGCCACCTTCAGCCAGATGAAATTCGCAGCGAAACTCGATGTCCGCGAATTGAAACGGCGTCATCAGCAGGCTCGGCCGGCCGCTGTCTGCCACGATGCAGCCGTCCGAAACATGCCAGTTCGCGTCAGGGGGTATCTCACAGCCGAACAGCGAGAATCCATCTAACAGACTGATCCAGCCAGCCCGCAGCTCATCCTCCGTCAACTGCGGCCGGACAAAATTCTGCGGCGTCACCGCAAACTCCGGCGGAATCCTGTCTGGCTCGGCTCGGCTGCTCGATGGTGCTGCCGCCTTTTCCGCCACTCCGGCCGTCGCACCAGGCGGATCGCCGGCTGAAACTCCGTCCGCCGGAACACCACCGGCCGGAGCCGCCACCGGCATCACGGACCCTGTCGGAGAAGTTTCCGGCGAGGTCGGCGCCGAATTCTGCTGGCAGCCTCCGGCAATCAGCAGCGACAGCAGTGAAATCTTCAAGGTTCTGTTCATCGGCAGGTTCTTTGTCTGGCGGCACGGGGGGCTGCTGCGGCGGCAGGTCACCGGTTACTGGATCCTGTTCGCCGTTCCGGGTTGACGATTTCTCCCGTCCGTCGCAACAGGGATTGGTCGGGGTCGGGGCTCTCGCGAAGTCCGGACAGGCGGAAGGTGCCCGGGTCAAACAAGTACATCGTACGATCCGGAAAGGCCTGATGCAGCTCGCTCAGCTCGAAATCGTGCGCCGGCCGACGACAGACCAGCACATCGTCCACCAGATCCGGCGGATTGATGATAAAACTCAGTTGCGGGTCCGTCGCGGTCTCATCCACCAGAATAATCGCCGGACGCAGCACCCGTGATGAGCGAGTCAACTGCCGGAACTGCTCCATCCGGATTCGGGAATACGCCTGTTCTCCGACCGCCATGGAGACCTTCGACGGCCCCCACAGCTCGTCCGCATCGATCCAGCCCGGCAGCAGAACCAGTCCGCACAGCGTCAACACCCAGGCACGGGAAACACGGGTTCCGATCAAAGGCTCCAGCGTCTCCGCTGTTCGGCCCAGCCCAATGGCCGTCAGCATCAGCAGCAGCGGTGCCGACTCAAACACGTAGTGCCAGTGAAGAATTCCATCGTACCAATAGGGAACATGAACCAGATGCAGGCTGAGAAGCGACATCCACAGCCATTTCACGCGAAAATCCGCCGTTCGCGTCAGGCACAGCGCTACCGCCATTGTGATCCCCAGCAGGATCGGGATCACGCCCAGTGACCACTGCACACTGGCAGAAATGCGGCTGCCCACGTTTCGCAGCGCCAGGGCCGGCGTCAGATTGACGGCCCACGTATCGTAGGCCCTCAGAACGTACGGTCCTTCAGAGACGGGCCGGCTGTTCACGACGTTGTTGAAGCCAGAGCGATGCCGCGGCGTCATTGTCTCAGTGTAGTGCTGATATGCAGATCGGCTCCATGTCCCCATCACGGCCTGGTTGATGACCGCCAGGACCACGAACCCGGCGAAAAGCGGAACACCCATTGCCAGAACATGTCGCCAGTTCACGCCCGGGGAACTGCGGGTGCGGAACACCGACCGGGACCAGTCCAGCACCATCCAGACACCGTACGGCAACGCCGCGCCCGCAGCAGTCATGGGGCGCCCCAGCATGGCCAGACTCAGCCCCGGTCCGGCGATCAGGGCAAACATCGGGCGGCGACACAGCATCATGCGCAGAAACGCCCAGTGGAAGATCGACAGGGCCATCATGGTGGGATGGTGCGCCAGCAGAAGACTGCTGAACACTGCGATCCCGGGACTCAGCGCCAGCAGCAGGCCACCCAGCAATGCCCAGCGCTGCCTGGTCAGCTGCACAAGCGTCAGATAGCCGAACACGCAGGAGACCCCGCCCGCCGTCCAGTGTCCCCAAAGCGGATGTCCCATGGCCTCAAACGGGGCCATCCACGCCCCCGTCCACGGACAATAACGGCTGGCCGTGGCGGGCTGATTCAGCACATGCACCTGATGAAACAGGTCCGGCCGCACGTTCATCCCCGGCCAGGAAAGTCGACCTGACAGAAACGTACGCGCCTGCAGCAGGTAACTGAATTCATCATGATAGGCCGGCGGCAGATCAGTCAGCCGCTTCTGTGAAGCGCCCGCCATCCCCTGGACTGTAAATTGTCGGTTTCCCACCACGGCACTGCAGCCGATCGACATGAGAAACAGAAGCAGGCAGCTGGACCACATCGTCAGGGCCGAAGCCCGCACCAGGGGCTCGTTCGTCCACCGGAAACGAGGCGAAGATCGAGGCGGTACGGGTCGGGACGACGGACCGCTGACCCCAATTCCCTCAGCGGCAACGGTGGCACGGCGAACGCCCGACCAGCGCATGCGACGTGCGACATAACTCAGCCCGGGCAGGGCACCCAGCACCACCAGCGGCAACGTCGTTTCGGCATTCCAGTCCGCAAACCAGCCGAATCCGCCTGCGGGGGAGCGGATCGCCTGCCGCAGCCGCGAGATCTCGACGAAAAGGCAGAGACAGATGCAGACAATCCATCCGCTGGCAACGACCAACCCGGCCAGAACCTCGGCACGTCGGTGCAGCGGCCGTGCCGATTCTGCCGACTCAGCAGTCATACACTCGTGATCCTCACCACTTGTCCACGGGTCCCGCCGGAACTGGAATCTGACAGTCCTGCAGCACGCCGGTGCGGTTGCCGTCCACCGGACCGAACTCGCGAATCTGCTGAATTGCGGCGTCCATCTCAGCCCGACTTTTCAGTTTCTGAAAGTCACCTCGCAACTGCTTTCGAACTCGCATTCCCTTCAGATACCAGTGCGCCATCCGGCGGAACAACACGATCGCCCGATCGCTGCCGTGACGCTCTTCCAGGAAGTCATACTGTAACATCATCAGCTCCAGCCGCTCGTCAAAGGTCCCGGCCGCAGCGTAACTGCCGGTTCGCTCCCATTCGTCCAGCTGGCGAAAAATCCAGGGATTCGCCAGGGCGGCACGGCCCACGGATACCCCGTGACAACCGGTCTCGCGGAGCATCGTCGCCGCATCCGCCACCGTCCGTACATCGCCATTACCGATCACCGGAATGCGCTGAACGGCTTCAACCACCTGCCGGATCCCGTCCAGCGAAACAACTCCGCCAAAACCCTGTTCCCGTGTGCGGCCGTGGATCGCCACCGCAGCCACTCCCGCCTGTTCGAATTCTCGTGCGAACAGCGGTGCCGTCAGCCGAGCTGCATCCCAGCCCAGACGCATTTTTACAGTGACGGGCACCGACACCGCCTCCACCACCCGCCGTACAAGGCCGACCGATCCACTGATATTGCACATCAGACCAGCCCCCGACCCCGCGCCAGCAATGCGCTCCACCGGGCAGCCCATGTTAATGTCAATCGTGTCCACGCCTCGTGCCTGCAGCATCCTGGCCGCGTCCGCCATCTGTTCCGGCTCACTGCCGAAAATCTGAACCGCAAACGGACGATCCTCCGGATGCGTTTCAATCATCTGCAGCGTCCGTTCATTCCCGGACAGCAGCGCCCGCGAATTCACCAGGTCGGTCGTGGCCAGCCCCACTCCGCCAGTCCGTCGCACGATCCTGCGGAACGACAATGTCGTGAACCCGGCCAGCGGCGACAGCAGATAACGACTGGCCAGCCGAAGCTTCCCGTAAGACACAGGGCTCCGAAATTCAGGCCGAGGCGTCTGCTCGCGCGCAGCACCATCCGACTGGGGCCTCGGAACGTCGTCGTCGGTGAAACGAAACACGGTGGGGATGGCTGATTTGATCGGAAAACCCCTGAGAACAACTCCGTCGATTCCGCGGTGGCACGACCGTCTGCTGCACACCTTGCCGCGTTGCCAGCCGAAGCCTGCCCAGCAGCCACGCGGCAAGGACAGGCCAAAAAATCAGTTGAACAAACACATGAAGACGTCGGCCGCATGAATCCTGCACCTCGAATGCGGATTCGCTGGTTCAGTTCATCAGCTGGCCGATGATTTCATGCCGCAATTTTACGGTCAAAACGAAACATTCAGGTCCAGCCGCTGTCACACACCCGCGTGATTCCGGTCAGGTGGCGCTGCGCTTCCCTGACCAGAAAATTTGTGCAACTGATTTTGTGGCCGGTCCCAACACACCGCAGCACCACCGCAGACAGGCAGCGTTCAATCCGCCCCCGGAAAAATCTGTCAGGCTGAGTCGAACGCCACCCACACGCGGCCCGCCTGATGGGCCCACGGGAACAAACACGACAACAATCTGCGTCGCTGACACCGAAGTGGTCAGGAGTACTCAGCAGCCCCGGTCCGCCACGATCGTCGACACCAGGAAACGATCCAGCGACGGACGCCCACGGGCTGCCAAAACGCCGCAGCAGCACTGTTGCCAGGAATCACCGCGCCAGGAATCCACCACGGCCCCGGAACCACCGCGGTGGGGAACCGAAATCCCTTCCGCGGTACGGTGCCCGAGCCAGCTAGAATTCGATGTTGTACCGTTTGGTCATCTCTCGGCGGATTTCCCCTGTCGCGTTGTCAATCAGGTTCCAGCCCTCGACTTTGACGGCTGTGCCTGCTGCAGCAGCATTCGTGCGTGCCATGCCGGCATTGCGCTCGCGTGCAGCCGGAGTCGAGTAGCTATAGGCGCCGTACCCGTAACCGGTGTTATAAACGCCGAAGCCACCCGATGCCATATCGCTGCGCGATGCGGCGGCACCCTGCAGCGTCTCCATCTTGCGACTGCCTGACATCACACGGAGACTTTCCGTCAGCTTCTCACCATACTGCAACAGATCGTCGTCCACGTGCAGAATCGGCAGACGATCGATTTTCGATGCATACCGATCAATCCAGTAGCCGTCAGAGCTGGAAGACCGAGCCTTGACTTTCAGGTCCCGCACCATCGAATCGATGGTCTTGAAATACGTCAGTGAATTCTTCGCCATATCGTCACCCGAGGCTTCTTCCACATTCTGGTCCTTCAGACTGCTGAATTTGGTGGACGGCGGCTCCGCACTACTCAGGATACGACGCAGCGAATCACCCGAAAGATCTCCCGCCAGCACGATCGAATTGTCTTCCACGGAACACTTCCAGCTGTCCACATCGGGCAGTCCCATCTGCATGCGGTCCAGAGCAGCCAGCACCATGGCTCGTGCCACGGCCTTATTCAGGCCGACCGGCTGCGAAAAGTCGATCCGTGCCACTGCGGTTGCCTTGTCAGTGAACGAAATCTCCAGCACCGCACTGCGAAGCCCCGCAATCATGGCCGCAGTAGCCTCCACGTCGATGCTGTGCTCCTTCGCAAATCCGCTCTGCTCCAGCCGCTCCTTCACTCGATGGATCTGCACGGCACTGCCAGCGTCAACTGCGAGCATTATCTGGTGGCCGCGGCTCATTCCCGCCACCGCCACACTCAGATACTCCGAGATTTCCATTTTCGGGCCTTCATCCTTGTGCTCGGCCCAGCGCGAAAGCGCCTGCCGATCCGCCGGGGCCATGACTCCCAGCACATTCTTGTCCAGCTGGACAAAATACGCATCGCTCGGCACCCAGGCCGCTTCGACACCATTGATCGTGTCCACATAACCGCCCTCAGAGCGGGCGATCAGGCGCATCGGAATCATTTCGGTCATTCCCATGATCGCCACTTCCCACGACCGATCAAGACCGCGAATCAGGTCAGCCTGCACGGCCACAATCGCCTTGTCAGCTTCCGGCGGCAGATACGTCGGCCGATCCTCTGCCCCCTCGGTCAGCCGCTTGCCCCAGCCCTTCTGTACGCCAAGTGGCGACGACAGCGTCTTCTGGACGTCAATTGCCATCACGATATTGGCACCACCAGGAACCCGGGTGACAAGGTCCCTGAATTCAGAACCAGCAACAGGCGAAACACAACACGCGAGACCGCACAGAGTGAAAACGACGAATCGAAGCACGAGCAGGACCCTCCAATAACGGGTGAACAGAGACGCGATCCAGAGATTAACATCGCGGAAACCGCCGTGCACCTTCAAACCCCAGATTTCCGGCCTGAAACAGCGTTCTCAAAGGATGGCGCACATATGTGCATCAGCTGCTTGAAGAGACGTACCGGACTATCCGCCAAAACGCGGTTCCCGGGGCGCGCGATACGCGATATCCAGCTCCGGCGTCTCAATCAGCACGCATCCCTGGACTTTCGAGTCGAGACAGCGGTCCAGCATCGCACTGGCAATCTGAGTGCGTTCGACGGGATAGGGGGCCACTCCCGTGGCAATCATTTCTTCAATTTGTGACACCAGGCAGGCGGAATACGTCACGTTGGGTGTCGGGGGCAGAAAAAACTGAGTGGCCACGATTTCTCCGCCACGCACCCGTGCGGCGAAGTTGAAGTCGTGCAGAGCGCCGTTCAGCATCAGCAGCGTGGTCCGCAGCCCGTCCCTGCGTTCAATCAGGTAAGCGGCGGGGTGACTGACAAGCTTCGGCAGCTGACCATTGTGGGCCAGGTCCTGCGGACGCGAGTCGAGGTCGGAGTCACCCTGCAGCGAATCCGAGCACGACAGCGCCGCCTCCAGCAGCCGGCGGGACCAGCGGCCTTCATCTCCGGCCTTCCAGACGGCGTCACCTTCAAGGAACTGAACTGACCGAATTCCCGACTCGCCCCCCCGACGCCGCTCCACCATGCACTGCATCGCCTCAAGTGCGTGGTAGTCCATTGGATCCGAGCTGCCCACGCCGACCATGAGAGCTTC
>SYLK01000878.1 GCA_005809115.1 Planctomyces sp.
GCCAGTGTTTCCAGATCCGCATCGCCAGCCGCTGTGTGAATCAGGCTCAGCTCCACGAGGTTCGGCAATTTCGAAATCGGCGTGAGATCGTTGACCTTGGTGTGGTCGAGAGACAACTGCTCCAGATTTTTCAGCCCTCCCAGGTTGACCAATCCGGCGTTTGTGACCCTGGTTCGTTCAATGGTGAGCCGCCTGAGATCCGTTAGTCCTGCGATCTGTGCCAAGTTTCCATCACTGACTTTTTCACCGAATAATATCAGTTCGGTATAGGCTGTTCTGTCAAAGCTCGAATGAAAATCCGCACCGAACAGTGTCGCCAGAATGTCTGGAACACGATTCTCGGATTTGAGTTTTCCGTCCATCCCGGCCACGAGTCGACGGACCTGGGCATCCTGCTGGCGAACGCTGTAACCATTCACCACAACCGCAGTCAGCAACACCGCCAGCGGCAACATGACCCAGATGATGATCCGACGTTTCCACAAGTCGGGACCATTGGTGGCGCTATTTGTCGCGTTCATGCAGCTTGATTCCTTCTTCTGGTTCGCCGGCATTTCCGCGGAAATTCACTGCGTCAACGCCACGGCGACGGCCACCGGTTGGCGTTACCGCCAATCACTCCGGACGCGCTCAAATATAAACCCATAGATACACCCATTTGGCCACCCCGAGCGGCACGAGCCCGGGTGGCCGCGGACGTCGGCACGCTGCCCCGCGATCGATTCCGAACACTGCCGTCATATCCCGGAGGTGAGCCAGAAGTCAATCGGCTGCTTGACTTTTCTGTATGTGAGTCATAGCATTCTTCACATTACTCCCATCTCAGATCCTGTCATGACCTGCCGCGCCAGATGTGATGTCGTGGGAAGGCGTGTGCGATCGATTGGACCTGCCGCAAATGCTTTGACGGGTGTCTTCGAACCTGCAAAATTGTATTTTTGGCAGAACCTCCGGTGGAAGTGAGGGGTTTCCCGTTACAGCGGTTTGTTCAGGTGTATGTCGTGCAGGCTTGGGATGGCTGGATGACGGGCCTTGGATCCATTACCTGACTGCCAGCGGTCAGAGTTTGCGCATTCGTGTCAGAATTCCTGGAGCGTGGAACATGTGGCTGAACTTCGCGGTAGGACATCCCCGCAGTTAGTTTGAGCGAGCAGGTCGCAGTATTTTTGGATTCTCAGTTCTGGCAATGTCGATTATCGGCTGCGACACGGTAAGCGACATAGGGCGTGAAGCGGTTTCGGGTACGGTGACGCGGGAGGAATTGCCGATTGATGCGGGAACGATCATGTTCATTCCCGCTCAGGGGCCGGCGACATCCGCGTCGATTACCGCGGGAAAGTACTCGATTCAGAAGGAGAACGGCTGTGTGCCCGGAAAGTATCAGGTCGTCATCACGCATGAGCTGCGGCGTGAGGCAGCCGACCCAGGCACGCCGCGAAAAGAAATGAACACTATTCCGGAAGATCGATTTGACGGAAAGCAGCCATCCGGTGGCTGGAAATTGTCGGCGGAGGTGGCCAGGGGCCAGACGGAGCCGATCGATTTCGACGTCAAATAGTCCATCTGTTACCGAATCGTATGGCTTCAGGATCAATTTTGGCTGGCTCAGCCTGCTGAAGATCCTGACGTCTGAGTTCAGGCAGTTGCGGGCCTTGTCTGATTGTGTCTGTGTCTCTGGAGATTGGAACGTTTTGAGAAATGGATCGTTATGAACCTGGGGAAGCGGCGTGGTTTCACGCTGATCGAGTTGCTCGTTGTTATTGCGATTATCGCAATTCTGATTGCTCTGCTGCTGCCAGCAGTGCAACAGGCGCGCGAGGCAGCGCGCCGAACGCAGTGCAAGAACAACCTGAAGCAGTTCGGGCTGGGACTGCACAATTATCACAGTACGTTTAACACGTTTCCGTTGGGAGTGGGATACGCACTGTGGGGCTGGAAAGCCTATGTGTTGCCGTACGTTGATCTGCAGAACATGTACAACATGATCAATTTCAGTGATGACATCGACTACAGCGGCGCGAACTGCCGTGGTCAGGGGACCCCCTGCTACACGAGCCAGCATCAGGCTGCTGCCTGGGATGCTGCAGGTATTATCAACTGGACCAGCACCCGCAAGGAAATCTTTGCCTGCCCATCCGACCCATTTGGCGAAACTCCGTATAACTCCGGGCGCTGGGGCGGCACGCTCAAGACGATGAACGGGAACTACCTGGGTGTTGGCGGAGATATGGACAGCCAGCCACGGGCCGACAACAACTGCGGAGCCGTGTCACGCCATCGCATCACGCTGCCAGTCGGCACAACGCCCACTGGCGCCTGCTCCGTGATTGGCGCAGCCGGCTATCCGGCACCCATGAACGGGATCTTTTACATGGGCAGCAAGACGGACATCGCAAAAATCACCGATGGCACCAGCAACACGCTGATGGTCGGCGAACGAGCTGTTGACCCGTCTCATTCCTGGGGCTGGTCGCTGACTGGCAACGAAGGTGACGGTTTCATCGGCACCGGCCGTCCTCTGCGAAATCCCACTCCGTATGACACCGCCGCTGGTGGCGCAGGAGATAACGACAATTACAATGCCGGCAACAGCTGCCATTTCAGCAGCCATCACACCGGTGGTGCTCAGTTCCTGCTGGCTGATGGGTCCGTCCGGTTCCTCAGCAACAATATCGACTTCGCGACGTTTCGCGCACTTGGTACTCGCGCCGGTGGTGAGGTCATTGGAGAATTCTGACCCGCTATCCCGGGCCTGATGGCGCCAGAGCCTGATGGCCAAAGGGCCTGCTGGCTACACGATCTGATGCTGGAATCTCGTTCCGGCTGAAGCCTGAAGAGCTGGATTGTACAATGCAATCCGGCTCTTCTTTTTTTATCACGTCTCGGCGGGAAAGCTGGGCTTCCCCGGCACTGCCAGAACCAGAAGTCGCATCCACATGACTGCCAGAGATCAGGACGCCCGCAAATCTCGTGGCTGCGACCGCCGCACGCAAAGCTCTGGTGCAGGAGTTTCCGGACGAAGCCTCGTGATTGCGATGTTCAGCCTGGGATTGACAGCCACCGGTCTGCTGTTTCTCTACTGGAACATGCACCTGATGCCGTTCATGCCGCTGCAGCAGGCGATCGCCGCAGATTTCCGGAATTCCTCGCCGCGCGTGGAAGGTGGCCGCCGAAAGCTGCATGGCGGCACGCCCATGCTGCTCCGCATTGTCGTCCGGGTTCCGTTTGATCCGCTGGCTGATACCGCGGAAACGGCTGCAGGGACCGAGCGGTGGCTGAATCGTCTGCGGGAACTGTCCGAGCAGCACGTCCGGTTATCTGACTATGAAATCCTGGAAGTGCACTTCTATTTTCCGGTGAAGGAAAAAGAAATCCGCCAGAAGACCATCCGGAGAAGTCTCGCCACGTGGCAGGAAGTCGACGAAGACGGACGTCCGGCCGCGCGTCCGGCCGAAGACCCGGCGGCCTGAACATTCCGCAACGCTGCGGGCACCGCGGCGAGAATGGTAACCCACTGTCAGTCATCATTCGGGAACGGCGTACAGCATGTTGTTTTTCGCGACCACGGCACCATAATCGAGCGGTTTCAGCCGCGGCGCCAGATCCTGTTCGCGAATGTCCTGAATCTCGCACACGCTGTAGTCGTGGTCGATCAGGAAGGCGAGGATCTCGGGTGTCGATGATCCGAAGTGCTGCAGGACCGCCGGATGGACTTCCAGAAACAGCTTTGGCCGGAACTCCCGCAGGATCCGCTGCATACCCTTCAGCACACTCATTTCAGCGCCTTCGACATCGATCTTCATCACATCCGGCGGAACTTTACTGCCGTCGAAGAACAGGTCGTCCAGAGCTGCGGCTTCAACGGAAACCAGATTTGAGGATCGCGCCCCGCTTCGCCTGGTCTGCATGCGAAAAAAGGAACTCGGACGAGTTCCGCGCCGCTCATAGGTGACGATTCCCGGACCATCCGACACGGCCAGGTGAAAAAGTTCCGCATTCCGACAACCGTTAAGCTCGACGTTGCGGCACAGCAGCTGAAAGTTGAGGTCATCCATTTCAAAGCCGTAAACGGTACCACGCGGCATCTGAGTTGCGGCAATGCACGTGTACCACCCGAGGTTTGTGCCGACGTCAACGAAGCAACTGGCGCCCCGGAGGGCCTCGACCAGCATCTCGGTGACATTCTTCTCATGCAGCCGCCCGTCGGCGTATCGCGGAAAAAAATACGCGTTCGAGTATTTTCCCTCAGCGCTGAACTGGACGGGGACACCCTGCAGAACCGTCTGATATCGCGTTGTATCACGGTACTTTCGGCTCTCCGGATCCATCAGTCTCCGGATGTCGAGTGCCGTCTCGTACAGACCCGCGCGCTGAAAGGCCAGTTTCAGCTGTTTTTTCATGGACAGGGCGATGGCATTCACGATCGGGAATCCTTTCCTGACGCGACAAGTCGACGTCCCGCAACCACAGGCCGGGTGCCGACCTTCCAGCCTGCGACCGGCTTCCAGCCTGCGACCGGCTTCCAGCCTGCGACCGGCAACACTCTGCGCTGCCGAAAGTCTCGCTGCTTCCACGAGTTCTGTCAACGCCGATCCCGCCCCGGCGGAACCACAACGGGCAGGCTACCAGCAGCAACCCCGCAGCGCCCCGGATTTCCGTCGGGCTCGCCCTGGGCGGGATCACAACTGGGCGGCTGCGGGGCACCCCACGGATGGTGCTCTCATACCGCGGAATGGGGCAGCCGAGATATGCCTCGCAGCCAGGAAGTCGTGGCTTCCGACCGGGACAAGCCCGACGGAGAGCCAGGAAAAACAGGGGACAGGGGCGGGCCAGTGGTAGCTGCCCAGTTGACGCTCCGCCGGGGTGAGCCCTATAACAACAAAATCCCGGTGATATGTGCTATAAAGTGTTTCAGGAAAAGCACTTGTGTGTTACCGACCTGTATGATAGATGCCCCGGAAGACAGTGTCGGCCGTTGACCAAATTCCTTTTTCCCCGTTTTTTTCTTCC
>SYLK01000879.1 GCA_005809115.1 Planctomyces sp.
ACCGTAATCGTCCACCGTCAACATCCCTGACCTCGAATCTGCCCAAAAAACAGGCAGATTCTACCGTCTACTGCGGTGGGTCCGTTTTACGCGCCTATTTCTCTCCCGAAGTGGGTCCGATTTGCACGCCTATCTCCACCCCATGAACCCCCCACGCACTTCGCCGTTCTCCAGTATCTCCCACAGATCACTCAGATCAATCTCCAGCGGTGCAGTCAATCCGTCAACCGTCAGGTCTCCGCTCACCTGTGTGGCCCACACGTAAGGAGTGAATTGAACCCATGTCGGACCTGGTTGTGATTCCTCAAGGTGAGTCATCGCATCAGCACAGGCACGATTCGAATCCAGATCGGACGCGCACAACAGCGACGTCCCTGAGACGGTGAAAATATCTCTCGGCTGCAGTCTGCTGCGCGAGTCTGACACGATGGTTGCCGCCGTGTCCGGCGCTGACGAGATCTGCGGATTGACACCGGGAACCAGCCACTCTGGCGATCCCGCCCCGACAGAACTGGCTATCGACAGTGTCACGGCAATTGAGGACAACCTTGCGAGCAGAGAATTCATCCGTGAAACCTCCCGTTTCCGCGTCTTGAGATCCCTGTACGTGTCAACTTTCCGTCGATCACAGTACGTCGTGTACCATCAGTCATGGAATCGACATAACCCGCCCGGCGATTGAGAGTCTCAGAATCCGGATCAGCCCGATTGGAAACAAAATCGCATTTGTTCGGACTGGGAAGTCCGGGGGGACTTTTCCGATTGCGGTCTGGAACCTCGCTGCGGTCAGGTTGTGATCGACCTTTGGTCGCATGAACTTGTCCAGTGGGGCCGTTGCGAGAACGTACCCTCACTTCGTAACAACTCTGTCCAGCTGGTGGGGCTGTCGCAGGATGCCCTCGGACCAGAGAGACAGCGTGTCACGCAGAAGCGGCAACACCAGGTCGGTCTGCGCCCTGGTACACCCAGGACTGCTGCGTATCGCCGCATCGTCTATTTCTTCAACCGATTATGTAGTGGGTGCCACGGTTGGTCACTTTCTGGAAACGGCGCTGGCCGACGACTTTCGTGCTGTGGCCGACTTTGTGCGCCCCTTTGACCTGGCCTCAGCCTTCGGCGTGGCCGTCTTCGCCTCTGCGGAGTTTTTGGTGGCCGACGATTTTCGTCTGGCCGCGACGCCGGTACTGGAAACGCCGACCGATACCGCGACCGTTCCTGTTTTTGTGGATTTCGCCGAACTGCGGGGGCCACGCCGTGTGGAACGTGTTGTGGCAGCGGCAGTGTCCTGTTTCGGCTGCGCTGTGCGTCTGGCAGCCCGCCTGGTTCCGGAATCGGTGGCACTGGCTGGGATTGAGGCTGTGGCTTTGACAGTGCCGGAAGCCTGATTCGCTGCAACCGCCCGCTTCTTTTTGCGGGTCGGTTCAGCAGCCACGGTCTTCGCAACACGCCGCCGATTCTGCTTCCGGCCGGAAGATCCGCCGGTGTCACCCTCCAGTTCAATCCCGAAGATTGCACCCAGGTCATGTGAATCAAGGCTGCTGGTCGCGCCCGTCAGTTCGCGGTCGAGGTTTCCGGCCGCAATGGCCTGCGACACCAGCTCCTGATGATCGACACCACGCAGCAGAAACAACAATTCCGGCTGGTTGTCGAGTCTTGCTCCAACTCCATACATCACAGCAGCCAGGTGCTTGCAGCAGGACGAGTAATCCGGGCAGCTGCACGACATCCGGATCTCGCCAGGCGCCGGAAAGAGCCCTGTCTTCTGATCGGTGAGACGCCGCATCACGCCGTCCGACAGCCTTCCGGATAACAGATCCAGCAGCGAATCTATCGACTCACTGCAGTCGGAGCGAATGGCTTTCCACCGCCGTTTTTCCAGTTCGCTGATCTCGATCCGGACCGTGTAAGGTTCCGTTCCCGCAACAATCGCCTCAATCTTTTTCGGTCTGACGACCAGATCCACCACAGATCCGTTGCGGACATATGTCGCTCCGCGGGGCAGTCGATTTGAATAATCCTGATAGGCCGTCAGATTGTCGCACCACGCCTTGCCCCAGAACGTCTTCGCAATCTGCCGCCCCGACAGGACGACAGGCTCAGGTGTTCGCTGCTGTTTTCTTGCCAGCTGCGCGGCGTATTGCACAGCCTGATTCTTCTTCTGTCCGACGGAAACATACGGTCGCCATTCAAATCCCCAGCCCATATGGACTCCTTTCGCGAACAGATCGGGATTGCGATGCAGCTGCAACCCGGGATCGTAGCCGCGTTTTCGGTGCCAGCAATCCAGAACGCCGCGGTTTTTTTCGCCAACGGCAATTCGTCGGGCAGGTACGCCGCTGTTCCGAGTTTTCTGGAACCCCTGACAAAACCTGCATGGCCGCGTTGCTTCGAGAGTGGTCGAGATGCCAGGAAGAGTGACGAGGCGACACATGTCGTCGAGGAGCGATGACGCCGCAGATCGGCCGCTCACGCAGGTTTTGTCAGGGGTTCTTACTCATCCAGCGTGGCGCGACTCACGTCCAGAGCCACGAACTTCAGCAGTTCGGAATCGCTCATTTCGGTCAGCAGTGTCTCGCCGCCTTCTCCCAGCACCTCATCAGCCAGCTCCTGCTTATCCTGGATCATCCTGTCGATGCGCTCTTCCAGAGTTCCCTTGCAGACAAACTTCTGCACCAGCACGTTGCGATTCTGGCCGATGCGATAGGCTCGGTCCGTGGCCTGATTCTCCACGGCCGGGTTCCACCAGCGGTCGAAGTGGATCACATGTGAAGCGGCGGTCAGATTCAGTCCCGTGCCTCCGGCTTTCACGGAAATCACGAAGAACGGCAGCTCATCCTGCTCCTGAAACTTTCTGACAAGTTCCTTCCTTTTTGCAACCGGAACGCCACCATGCAGCACCAGCCCGGATCGCCGGAACACCGCCGCAAGGTACTCGGAGAGTGGCCCGCAGATCCCCTGGAACTGAGTGAATACCAGGACCTTTTCCTGACGATCGCGGATCGGTTCGCAGATTTCCCGCAGGCTCTGGAACTTTCCGCTCTCGCCCGGATCATAGACGTCCTGATCGAGAAACTGCGCCGGATGATTGCAGAGCTGCTTCAGCCGCATCAGCATTGACAGCACGAGACCGCGCCGCTGCATGCCGTCGGCGGTGCGAAGCTGTTTCGCCACATTCGCAACCAGCTGTTCGTAGAGCACTGCCTGCTTTTTCGACAGCCCGCATTCCACCTTGACTTCAGTCTTGTCCGGAAGATCGGGGACGATCGCCGGATCGGTTTTCATCCGCCGCAGGATGTACGGCCGGACCAGTTTTCTCAGCCCGGATGCCGCGGCCGTGTTCTGCTTCTTCGTCATCTGTTTCACGAAATCACGAAATTGCTTCACCGATCCCAGCAGACCCGGTACGCAGAAGTCGAACAGCGACCACAGATCACCCAGCTGATTTTCCACCGGAGTGCCGGTGAGCGCGATTCGTCCGCCAGCCTGCAGTTTCCGCACGGCTTTTGACTGCGAGGAACCGGCGTTCTTGATTGTCTGAGCTTCGTCCAGCACCACCATTCGCCAGTGAATTTCCGTCGGCCAGGCGGAACTTCGAATTAACGTGTAGGTCGTGACAACCACGTCGTATCCGTTCAGCTCCGGCAGTGGCTTTTTCGCGATTCGGTCGAGTGTTGCGGCGTCGCATTCTGAGCGGTGTGCCAGAAATACCTTCAGCTGCGGTGCGAACTTTTCGAGTTCCTGCTTCCAGTTGCCAATCAGCGATGCAGGAACAATCAGCAGAAACGGGCCACTCCGGTTGCCGGTGCGCCGAGCGTTCGACGGTGGCCGGCGCAGATTCCCGGTCCCCGAGTGCTCGTCCGCCTGTCTCAGACGAAGAATCAGGTCGATCACCTGAATCGTCTTTCCCAGCCCCATATCGTCCGCCAGGCATGCGCCGAGTCCGAGCTGAGTCATGAACCACAGCCAGCGGACGCCGTCCGCCTGATACGGTCGCAGAGTCGCCTTCAGCCCGCTGCCCGGACTGCAGCCCACGATCCCATGGGGATCCCGAATCTGGCGCAACGTCTCCGCGAGCCATTCCCCGGCGATGACCGTCGACCACTGTGAGGTCTCGGCGGCGACGGTCCCGGACGTCTGCACCTGAGTCCCCGCCAGCAGGCGCATGCCTTCCAGAAAGGAAATCCCGTCGTCGTATTCGCCCTGCAGGGTCTTCCAGTGCTGCAGGGCTTCCTTCAGTTTCTGCTGATCGACCTCAACCCACTTGCCACGAAGCAGCGTCAGGCCATCTGTGGATGCCAGCAGCTGCTTCCGCTCGTCATCAGTCAGCGGTGTTCCGTCGATCGCCAGATCAGCGGAAAAATCCAGCAGCGTGTCGAGTCCAGCCTCGCTGGTTCGCTGGTTTCCAATCCGCACCTGAATACTGGGCCGCGGGGCACGCCGCGAATTCCACCAGTCGGGGACGCGGACAATCAGCCCGGCTTCCTCCATCGCCCCGACATCCTTCAGAAAACGGTACGCCTGAGAAATCGGCCACGCCTGAGGTTTGAAGATCGACCGCGACGACAGCAGCTGCCCGACCACCTCGCTGCGTTCCGCGGCCTGTCGTACCGGCGTCAGCAATTCCGCCAGTTTTGCCTGATCACCTTCAGACGCGTACTGCCGCAATGCCTCGGCCAGCGGCAGATGCTGAACCTGAGACCTGGCCGACAGCCGGTGGGCATAGGTCGCCAGAAACGCGAACGGCCACTTCGGATCACCTCGGTTCTCGGCCAGATGAAACGTGACCCTTCCCAGCAGACGTGCCTCGGGGTTCAGCTTCAGCAGCAGCGCACGACATCCGCCGTCGGTCTCTGCGGCGCGATCCAGAAACCGACACAGCAGTTCTGACCACAGCAATCTCAGCAGGTCATTGGTCAGATATTCCAGCCCGCGCATCGGCGGCGACTCGGCCACAATCACGGCCAGAACCAGATCGTCGGGTGGTGCAACGCCGGCTTTCGCTGCCTTCGCTGCCGCTCCCGAACGGCCCGTGCCAGCAAGTTTCTCCAGACCGGCCAACCGATCATCATCCAGCTGTGCGATCGCCTTCAGAAATCGCTGAGCCCAGCGTCGCCAGAAGACGAATGGCAGCGGCAGAGCAACCTTGTCGCCGACGCCGGCAAGGTGCAGCAGCCCGTCCGCGGTCGATGCCCGGAACGACTTCAGCACTTCGGCAGCGATCGATTCGTCGAGCGCCACGTCGGACCAGGTGGCACTCTGCGAATCCGTGTCCGGCTCGCAGTTGATTCTGCCGGTCGGTGAGATTGAAAGTGCAAGCTGCATCGACTCTGATCGACCTCCGTCCACAATAAGCGAAATGTCGGCTTCGGCAGGTCTGCGGGAATGGGACGGCGGCGATGCCGCCGTCTGCCGTTCGCGGATCCGACGCTGCCCGGCTACTTCAGCCCCTTGAGCTGATCGATCAGTCGACGTTTCTGGAGCGCCCGGGTTTCGTTCAGGAGCCGCTGCTGTTCCTCGAGAATGGCCTTCAGATCTCGCAGCGCTTCGTGGAATTCAGCAAGATCGCGCACGTTTTCGAGAATCTGCCGCAGCGTAATCACGATCTGACTGACCTGTGTGTGGGAAGCCTGGAGGAGCGCGAGCGTCTTTCGAGCTTCGATGGCGGCCACGCGAAATTCGCCGATTGCCCGATCCGCGTCCGTGACCGGCTGCCCGGTCAGCTGACGGATCGGATCGGGAATCCGGGTCCGCATGTTTTCCGCCAGCTGTTTCGGCGGTACCGCATTATTGATCAGCTGCTCCACGATCTCGTCAAAACCCCGGGCGATGGCATTCAGTTCGTTTGTCTGCCTTCGCAGCATGTTGCCGCTGCGTGTGGCACATGTCGTGACGGCAACCTGATCCTCCGGCCGAATTGCGGCCGAGTCTCCCGTATCCAGGCGTCGTGAAACCTCCTGATGAAACAGCAGGTCGTCCCGCACCTGCTCCAGCTGACTGATAACTTCCTCGAACCGTCGGCGGAGAGCAATTTCCCGTGTATACAGCAGCGAAAGCAGTTCTTCGTTGCTCACCACGCGGAAGATCAGCGGTTCACTCCGAGTTTCACCGTTCTCGGATGCCGGGTTCCCGTCCTGTGCGGCGACGGCCATAGTCAGCGTCTGGCCTTCAGAGAGTTCCAGCGGCTGAACGTCAAAGACTTCAAATGGCTGGCCCTCTTCCCGCTGCAGGTCGAATTCCAGCATACCTTCCGCCGGCGGGCGACGGAAAGGACGTGGCCTCCAGCCTGTCTCATCGTCAACCAGAAAGCGAAATCCGGCGGACGCGATTCCGTAATCATCCTGAATACGGCCCGTGATCGGAATGCGCGCCAGTCGCGTGACGGCCGTATCGATTCCGCTGCCCCGCGCCGTAATCACGGGAGGGCGATCTTCGATTCCACGGAACCTCAAAACCTCCGGGTTCACCGACATCACATCGTCGTCGTCATGCAGAAAAAAACGCAGGGCGGTGTTGGAGGCCACCGGCAGACCTCCGGAAGCGTCCGGTTTCCCGTCTGCGGCCGCGGTTGTTCCGCTGCCCGTCTGCGGACCTGCCGTCTCCGTGCCGGCGGAAAGTGCGAAGGCAACGGATACAGTGCGGCCATCCGGTGAGAGCAGTGGCGGCAGATGCTGAAACAGCGGCTGAAATCCTTCCCGCGGAATCACGCGGGTCGTTTCACGATCACCGGAAAGTTCGAACAGGTCACTCAGAATCCGCGCTGACTGCAGCGGCTTGGCGGACGACGCCGACAGACGAAACGTCGTGCCCAGCGGGAGCGACACTTCGCTGCCCGTCACGCGGATCGCCGTCTCGCGCAGCTGGTTCCAGCCGGTATAGTCAGGATAGTGACAATCCAGATCAATCGCATCGATTGACGGAGGAGTCACCGGCAGGATCTCATACGGTACGGCTGATCGATAGTCCCCGGCCAGGAACTCGACAGTCACCGCCTCCTGCAGGCGGGTCATCACAAACCGGAATGTCCGCGGCGAGGTCGAAGACACGAACACACGACTGCGGGTGCCATCCGGCCGCGTGACATCAATTCGAACGCGTTCGGGCACAACCCATTCCCGCCCCGAAACCTCGTCCCGCTCGGGAACGACCAGTTCCAGTTCCAGGTCAGCCATGCGCGGGTGCCGATAGACCAGGTGCTCGGCTTCCTTCTGAAATTCGCGTCTGCGATCGCCGGGCTGAGCCACGGCAAAGACTTCCAGGGCCGTGGTGCGCAGATGATAGACGTCATCGCACAGCACAAAAGCGCTCCACCAGCGCGGCAGCAGGCCGGGCTGCAGCAGCCCCGGAATGATCACCGAAAGACTCAGGACCCCTGCTGCGGCGGCACGCTGCCGCAGCGATCTCGGATCAAACACGCCGGCGGCTGGCGTGGTCACCGACAGTGATTCCGCCTCGCCTGCGGCGCGGCGCAGCATACCTTCCACCAGCGGGCTGTGTTCCGGATAACCTGCGGCCGCTTCCACACTGGTCAGCAGTCGATCCTGAAACTGCGGGAACCGACGTTCCAGCAGGAGCGCCACGTCCGCATCGGCAATCCGACGTACCAGTGGAAACGCAATCCGCCGGACAGTCAGCCACAGCAGCAGCGGCAGACGCACCGTGAGCAGCACCACACGCAGGGGCGTCGGCAGTTCCAGCCTCTGCAGCAGAAACCAGCCCTGGTCCAGTCCCGTGGTGCTCCAGAACACGGCCCCGCATGCGCAGATCACGAGGCAGATGCCGGTCAGGGCTGCATCCCGGCGCATCCGCCATCTCACGTCGTCGAGCAGTTGTCGTACGGTCCGTGGCAGACTGAGGGTTGTCGTCGACAGCTGTGATTCACTTGTCGCCATGGCAGAACACGTTCAGTCAGCAGACTCCGGCACTGCCGGAGCTGGTTCCCGCTAAGAAATGGATCAGGACAGACGGACAAATCGGCGCATCGCCCACTCCAGTCCGAGCAGCGCCACGAGCAGATACAGCAGCCAGCCACGATCCCACAGAGTCTTCAGCTGTTCGTCCACCACCACAGGTTCGCTTCGGTCAGGCAGAAGATTCGGCAGCTGGTCGGGCAGGTCCGCCAGGGCAAGATAACGTCCGCCGGTGTTGTCGCTGAGTGCCGTCAGCAACTGGGAATTTCGGGAAGCGTTGCGTGATTCCAGATTCGGCCGCACCACCTCGACGGTTGCCTGCAGGACATCGCTCGACTCAGGCACCGGGACCGAAATCCGAAACGTCCCCGTCCGCGCCGGACGAAAGTTGCCCACGTACAATCCGGCCCCGCGACCGTCCGGATTCAGACGTTCCGGCAGCGGCACGGGCTGACCATCCGGGTCGAGAATTGAAATCGCGGTGGACTCCGACTGCAGGGGCTGCAGTCGTGCATTGTAGAGCTGCGCCCGAATGTTGACGGCCTGACCAGGCGTCGTCTCTGTGCGATCCAGCAGCAACAGTCCGCGCGCCGTCCCGCGGGTTCTGCGTCCCTGCCCCACCTCGCGAATCAGACTGGTCCAGAACCGCTGATGCCCCTGCGGTGAAATCTCTCTCAGTCGCCAGGTTTCTGCTGAGCCGATGAACACTGTCCGGCCCGTGCCGTAGAACTGCGAAGCCAGAAACGGGGGCTGCCAGATTTCGGTTCTGGCACGAGGATTACCATACTCCAGCAGTGCCACGGCACCGTCCCGCAGCGACCGCACCGGGTACGAGCGATAAACCCCGCGAAACTGTTCCCATAACTCCGCCCGGGCGTTTCCGGTCGCATCGGCGATCCGCAGGAACTCCGCCGAACGGCCCTCGACCGTCAGTCGGACGGGCCACGGCTGATCGGCCCGCTGACTGATCTGCAGTTCCGGCAGCATCCGATTCAGCATCACCGGATACAGGACGCTGATTTCCCGCCAGGCGTCCGGCTCCTGTGCCAGTTTCGGTGTGTGGATCTCACCCGCCACCACAATCAGCCCGCCCGAATGGTCAGAAACCCAGCGGTTCAGATACCCCCGTTCTTCCTGCGTCAGTCGACTCCAGTCCGGATCAAACGCCACAATCACATCGTATTCGAACAGAGCGGCTTCGGTGGCTGGAAATCGGGTCAGAGTCCGCCGCGCTTCCTGTGTGACGAATTCCGCACCCTCTTCCGTGACGGTCTGCAGCCACACGTCCGATTCAATCCCACTGTGACGAAAGACCGTATTGCGGACGAACTGGTAGTCCCGCATCGGACCACTGGAGATCAGCAGTACGCGAATTCTGCGATCACTCACTTCAATCTCGCGCCGCCGCTCATTGTCGTCCTGCGTCATCTCGACCAGCGCATCTGCCGGAACTGCCACTGTCTGCTCAACCTGCGCAATGAACTCATACTTACCCGGAACCGGCTGCTGCTGAGTGAATCGAACGGTGATCGGCAGCCCGTCTCCTCCCAGTTCGGCAGACTGCTCGGCCACCTGACGGCGATCGCGGCCGTCGCTGTCCACAGACTGCTGAAACAGCCGCACCAGCACGGGTTGCTTACCGATTCCGCTGCCCTGGATCACAACGGAGATATCAAACGGGTCGCCCCGATGGACATCTTCGGGCGACTGCATGCCGGCGACCCAGATGTTCATCTGAGGCTCCTGACTGCCCACGCCCACCGTGATCAGACGAGTCCCACTCCGCTCGGCTCGCGCATGGGCCGCCTCCGGATCAAGACCCGCGTTGTGACAGCCGTCGGAAATGACGACCAGCCCGCTCAGCGTGCGCCCGGAGATCTGCCCGATCAGCTGATGCAGTGACTCACCCAGCCGCGTTTCGGCACCGCGTGGTTCCCAGATCGCCTCCAGCTGACCTGCCACTTCCTCCGTCAGCTTCTGACTGTCATCTGACGCACCCGCAGGATCGGATGGCCGCTGTGGCGGCCCGCCGCTGCCGCTGTCCGGCGGGGCGGCACCACTGTCCGGCGGGGCGGCACCACTGGCAGTCCGCTGCCCGGCCTCACTGAACCGCACGGACTGGTCCTGGATCACGGCCTTCGGCCCCTCGAGCACCGAGTCGAAGGTATAAATTGAAACCGCATGGGTTTCGCTGAGTCGCGACAGCAGACGCGATTCGATCAGCGCCGCACCAACCGCCGCGGAGCGTGACTGCTGCGATGCGGGCCGAGCGACGGAGTCAGCATCCGGCGGCGTCGCGGCCCCGCCGGATGGCCACGCCATTGACAGCGACGAGTCAATCAAAATGCCGACTCGGGACTTTTCAACCCGACTCAGCTGCGTCCGCTCGCGGGGATTCAGAGCAATCACCAGCACCAGCAGCA
>SYLK01000880.1 GCA_005809115.1 Planctomyces sp.
AACGACATCCCTGGCAGTGACGGCCCCGCCCTGGTCAGCCACCCACGCTGCCAGCAGTCGCAGTGAATCCTGGAACTCCGATTCCCCCATCAGCGAATACACGCGCAGAGTTTCGCGCTTCCCCCACTCGGACAGAGAGATTGCGGATTCCATGCTGGCGACGTCAATCACGCACGACTCGACCGCTTCTCCATCTGCCAGACGACAGCAGTGAATGATTCCTGCCAGGCGAGCACAGCGCCCCACGAACTTCGCCCAGGCGGCTCGAAGGTCACCAAACATCGTGAACCCCTCTGAGCCAGTGTTGTTCATGTACTCCGCGAACATCCGTCGGGAATCGCCGGACAACTCCAGCAGTGCAGGTCGTTCCTTCCCCGATGAATCCAGCTCCATAGGGACCGACAGCAGACCCTCCACGAGAGCAGCGTATTCATCACGCACGCGATAGCTGACCGACTCATCCCGCCAGCGGATCGGCACCGGTGACGGATACGCCATCCACAGACGTGCCGCCAATCCATTCGCACGAGATTCGGCCGTCAGGGCCTTCCGCATGATGCCAGGCTGAATCGTGCCAGTGACATTCACAAACGCACGGGGGATCAACTGGTGGCCTTCCATGACTCGGTCGGAAGTGATTCGCTTCCCGTCGTAGAACTCCAGAAACTTCGACTGCTCCCCTGATACGGCACCCTTGTTCCCGTACCGGTCAAAGTTTCCGAACCAGCCGGAAAGTTCTTCGTTGCAGCAGAGGATTCCCCGAGGATTGCCGGAGTGTATTTTGATCAGTGCTTCTGATGTCGTGTCGCGAATCGTGATTCGCCGCCGCAGAGGTTTCTCCGGCTCCGTGGGAGGCGAACCCTCGCGGCTCTTCCGCCATTCCTTCAAATCCAGCTTGTGGTGCTCCATTGCGATCTTGTGCTGTGCCTGTTCCAGCCGAAAGATCTCATCGTACTGTTCCTCAACTCTGTTCAGCGGCGTGATTGCCAGGTCAAACGGCTCAGACTTCTGCGAGCCCGATAGGCCGATCACCACCGGCCACAGAACCAGCGGCTGGACGTTCCCGGGCTTCGTGCTGACTCGACGGCTGTTCCCGATGGCCGTTGACACAACCGCCAGGGCGGGCAGCGCCGCGAATGACTCGTCACACCCCACGGCTCGTGACACCGACTCCACGAAAGCCCGCAGCCGGGATGGCAGCACCCCGGTCGGAAACGGCTCCACAGAGAGAGATTTCATTTTTACGTTGAGCGAATTTGTCGACGAAACCCTCTGAACCCCGGGGGAAACGGGGGTTTCGTCGACATTCGCCGCCGGAACCCCTTCCTGTCTGGTCCCGTTTCGTCGCAGCGGAGCCCTCCAGCCGGCTTGATTCGCCAGGTGGAAAATCGTCCGCGGAGTGACACCCCCCTCGCCGCCGCCGAAACTCGCCCACCTGCGGTCGCATTCCCCGTCGCGATGTTTCTGACTGGTGGAAGACCAGCGTTCCCACTCCGGCAGGAGTGAATCGCTCTGACTGTGCAGTGCCATCCCGACCCGCAGCCAGGCGTCGTACTCCAGATCGTCGTTCCGGATCGCGAACAACGCAGACAGTACATCGGCCTCGGCAGTGTCGCCCGGATCGTAAGTCCGGACCGGCTCCGACGGCTTCTCCGGCTCCGGTGGCAGGCAGATCAGCGCAGGATCATCACCACCGGCAGACAGCAGGATCGCGACCGACTCGTCCGCGTCCAGCCATTCGCCATCCCCCCAGAATCGCGACCAGTGTTCGCGTTTGTGGTGCTTCCCGGGAACGCGAAGAGAATGACCGCATTCCTTCTCAGTTGTCTTTACCGAGCGATTCTTCGGGAAACACTCAATCGCGGGCACCCCGTGATCCGCATAGTCTGCGGCAATGTGCCGCGAGAACCGGTATGCAGTCGCCGCCGGGATCGGCTCCCGGAACAGCACCCATACGTGAATCCCTCCGCGGCCGTCGGAGTCTTCCACGCGCGGGTGGAAGCCCAGACCAGCCAGTCGGTTCATCAGCACGATGGCATATTTCAGATTCAGGTCCGGTGGCAGATCATCACCGTGATTGTCCAGGTCCCAGGCGACCCAGAGACACTGGTCGTCAGGCGATGTCGTCCCGCATCCGATTGTGATTTCCCCGGCAAAGTGCGCCGCCAGGTCGTCCATTGTGAGCGGGGAGAGCGTCCAGCTGGCCCCGCCGGCTGGCGAGTACAGCCCGTGTCGGTCCCGCTTGATGGCCAGCCGGTCCCATGCCCACTGAGCCAGCTCCCGGCAGTGTGACTGCCAGATCCGGCGCGATGTCGGCCCCGCGGTCAGGAGTGCGTCAGTCATCGTCACGCCCTCCACAGTGTTTGAGGGAACTGACCGGGCGGAATCTGCTCCACGTTCACCAGCGTCGTGCGCGTCAAACCCTGACGGAACTCCCACCTATAAGAAAAACCGTGATGACATTCACCGGCGAAAGTGATAGCCACTCTCGACCCGCTCCGGGGACTCGGCTTCGTCGACCGGGTTACCGCGGCGTCATCTCCATTGCACAGCACCGCCGTATGATGCATGCCCGTAAACACGCTGACGATATGCACGTTGTCGCAGCCGCAAACAGGGCAGCACAAAAT
>SYLK01000881.1 GCA_005809115.1 Planctomyces sp.
CACTACATCATGTTTCAAACCGACGCCAAACGACTTACGAAAACAGCACGCCGAAAAGACTGGGAAAAATTTTCGCCGCCGGCAATTTTCTTCCCAGTTGGGGAAGTTGGGTTAAGGCCCAGCCGCTGTCACACACCAGCGTGATTCCGGTCAGGGGGCGCTGCGCTTCCCTGACCAGAAAATTTGTTCAACTTATTTTTTGGCCGGTCCTTATTCACCGCTCGGCCATGGCGTCACCAGATTCGTCTCGGGGTGCATTGCGGACCAGGCAAACCAGAACGAAGACATCCATTGAATCCCGTCTGCGGCTTCGGTCACGCGAACTGAGTTCGAATCCGGGTGATACTCCACCGTGAACGGCCGTCCGTCGATCCTCTGCTGCAGGACTCGCGCGCGCCCTCGGAACATCGTAAGCGGTATCGCCAGTGAGGACTTTCCGGTGAGCACACCCAGTACAGGCGTCTTCGGCGGCAACCGGTCATCCCGCCGGTTCACCGGGAACATCAGAGACTGCGAGTCCGCCAGATAGTCCGCATAAGGCGATTCCCGGTAATTCCGGGTGTGCCCCGTATTCACCGACAGGACGCTGGTCTGCGGATGCCGCCGCAGCCAGGACTGCCACGTCGTCAGCTCATGCGGCAGCCCCTGCAGCGGCTGCCCCGCAGCCGGACCGGTCACGCCCTGCGCCTGAATCTGCGACCACAGGCTTTCCGGATCGCCGCCACGGTCGTACATCAGAACGTTGCTGTTGTACAGCCGCCCCGACACCCCGAATTCACACTCTCCCAGGGCAGTGCGGCGATCGAACACCGCCGCGGAATCACACAGGGGACACCATGTGACGGCGAGGGGCCGATCCCCGCACCGGTCGTTCACAACTTCATGAAAGTTCAGGATGCGAATCGGATAGGCGCGGAATTCACCGCCCAGTTCAACTCCAATCACGCGATCGGCCGGAAACAGGTGCGTGGCATCCTCGCCCGCCACGAACTCCGGACTCGTCAATGCCGGTATTCCGTCTTTCCGGACTCCCCCATACTGAATCTCATCCGCAGGAATCGTCGTCACAGTGAGGTCGAAGTTGGCATCGGATGTGGCCTCCCACGATGCGATCTGCCCTGCCCCGTGCCGGTCCGCCTGTGCATTCTGTGATTCAATCTGAGCCACTCGATACCGCCAGCCCCAGACGCCGCCAGCCGCCACACACAACAACAGGAACACGGTCGAGCGGCGATCCATGGGCCGGAACAGCAGGCCGAAGTAACGCGAGAAACCCCCTGATGACGCCTCGGAAACTTCCGATGCAGGATCATTCGCGGCGGGTTCCGCTGGCGATTGCTGACGCATCTGCAGCGCTTTCATTTCAGGAATTCAATCATCTCATGCGGCACAGCATTTGTCGGACTGCACAGCATTTGTCGGACATTCCGGCTGGCGGAAGGTCGCGGCCGCACCGGCAAAAACCATGATAATCGCCAGCTTCCGGTTTCGTCTGTGATCCGGCTTAGAACCCCTGACAAGACCTGCGTGAGCCGCGACGTTTGTGGTGACGGTTCAGGCAAGGAGCGAGGAGAAGACGGGACATCCCGTCGCCGGCGCACATCTTTCTGACAACTTTGTCAGAACCAACCGGAATCCGCAGCCACTCAAAGAGTATCAGCTTCAGCCACCAGCTTCAGCCGGCAATTTCACAGTCATCTGGCTGAACGTGGTGCTTTCCGGTAATCTTGTACACGACGGCGAAACCGCCGGCTTCAGGACTGGTCGATTGGCGCGGCACTGCCAGAACCGGTCGGCGATCACTGCAGAGGAAAACGTTTCATGCGTCTCAGCCAGATCATACTGTCGCTGGTGGTCTTTACCAGCTTATTCGGAACGGCGGCATCCATGGCCCAGGAACGAGACGACCTCAGAACCCGCTCACAGAAACTGTTTCGGGACAGCAATTTCGCGGAAGCGCTGGCGGGATATCAGCAGCTGGTCCTGGATTCGCAGAATTCGGACGCGAGTCTGCCCGAAGACTTCTCGCTGGCCGTGAGCTGCCTGCAGAATCTGGGGCGGATCAGTGAATTCGACCAGTTCCTCGAATCCGCCGTCCGCATTCACGCGCACAACTGGCGACTGCTGTGGAAGGCAGCCGCGACGCTGCAGGGCGGCGTGGAGACGGGTGGTTTCCTGATTGCGGGCAGCTTTGAACGAGGCGGGCATCGCGGTGGCGGCAAGTGGGCCGATGCGTCCGCCCGTGACCGGGTGCGATCCCTGCAGCTGTTGCTGGACACCCTGGCTCGGCTCGCCGCTGACAATGCGGCCACGCCTCGGGAACGGTCCGACGTGTGGAAGCAGCTGGCGGATGCGATCGGTGCAGCGCGATTCGGAGAAGCCTGGAAACTGCAGGACCTGACGGACCTGACGAAGCTGCCTGACTATGACGAGCAGTCACCTCAGATGATGTTCGGGGGTCGCGGATTCGGCAGGCCGCACTGGGGCGTTCCGGACAAAGGGGCTCCTGTCGACGCGGAAGGAAATCCTGTGTTCCATCACCTGCCGGCATCGTGGGAGGCAGCGACGTCAGACGGTGAACGCTGGCGCTGGGCGCTCGATCAGGTCTCGCAGACGGACGCGTCACGAATCAGCGAAATTGAAATGGAATGGGCCCTGTTTCTCAACTCGCAGTTCGGTGTCGGTGTGCGTTCCGTCGGTCCGGTTCCGGTCATCCGGATCGAGGCAGAGAACTCCGCCAACCCGGCCGTCGCACCCCGGGATTCTGGTGTGTGGGTTGCGCACGACCTGGCTGACACGGAGACAATTGCCCGGCTGACCAGTGGCGTGAAAAGGCTTTCGCTGCCGGATGAGTTCAATCCCATCGTCGTTCTGAAGCGAATCATTGCGAGAAAAGACAACCGCCCGGCGCTCGAAATGCTGATCAGTATTCGCATGAATCGCCATCAGTATCCCATGGCGGTGGAACTGCTCCGCAAGGTGCTGACGATGGCAGGAGACGGAGACGACAGGAAACAAGTCCAGGCTCGCATTGATCAGATCCTGGGCAACTGGATGCAGCTGCTGGGGACCAGCGTCCAGCCGGCCGGCACCGGCGCCGTGCTGGATCTGCGGTTTCGCAACGGGACCGCGGTCAGCTTCGAGGCCAGTCCGATCAACATCGACCAGCTGCTGACAGACGTTAAAGCCTATCTGCAGAGCAATCCGCAGGAACTGGAATACGAGAAACTGCAGATCGAGAACATCGGGTACATGCTGATCCAGAAGAACCAGAGCAAGTACGTGGGTTCCCAGGCTGCGAAATGGGAGCAGGCACTCAATCCGCCGAAAAACCACTTTGACGCTCTCCAGACGGTGTCAACGCCCCTGCAGAAGGCCGGAGCGTGGTGGGTCACGGCCAGAATGGCGGACGGCAACGAAACCCGCATCGTGCTGTGGATCGCCGACATGGCGATTACCAGAAAACGCGTGGAAGACGGGACTCTGTATTACGTGTGCGATGCGGTCAGCGGTGCGCCCGTCGCGCGTGCCGATCTGGAATTCTTCGGCTGGCGACAGGAGCACGTCGAACGAACACGGAATTTTCGCATTCTGACCAGTCGGTTCGCGGACCGCACCAGTGACGACGGAATCGCTGTGCCGAACGCAGCCCGACTGGATCTGCAGCTGCAGTGGCTCACCATTGCTCGGACAGCCGATGGCCGTCTGGCTTATAACGGTTTCACCGGCATCTGGGGACCTCAGCCACTCGATGAATTCAGCTACAACCCTCTGAAGGTTTACAGCATTACCGATCGACCCGTGTATCGCCCCGGACACGACGTAAAATACCGCATGTGGGTGCGGCAGCCGCGATTCGATCAGGATGACTCCCCCTTCTCGAACAAGAACTACTGGCTGCAGATCCGAAACCCCAAGGGCGACGTGGTTCTGGAACAGGAAGTGACGACAGACCGCTGGGCCGGAGTGGACGGCGAATGGAAGATTCCTGTGGACGCCACCCTGGGACAGTATGCGATCGCAATCTGCACTGAACTGCAGCCGCGGCAACCAGGGGCGAGTAACCAGCCCGGAGCGCCTGTTCCAGCCCGACAACTTCAGGAAATTGGTCAGGGTTCGTTTCGCGTCGAGGAATATCGCAAACCCGAGTTCGAAGTCACGATCGACGCACCCGACAAGCCCGTCATACTGGGGGAAAAAATTCAGGCCCGGATCAACGCGCGATACTATTTCGGCGCCCCAGTGACCGAAGCCCGAATGCATTACCGGATTGAACGAACAAAGAAAGACAGTCGCTGGTATCCCATTGCAAACTGGGACTGGCTCTACGGACCTGGCTACTGGTGGTTCGCGCCGGACTACAACTGGTATCCCGGCTGGAATCACTGGGGCTGCTTTGCTCCGATTCCGCCATGGCGCGGCTGGAGCCCCGATCCGCCCGAGATTGTCATGGAAGGTGACGCCACGATTGGCGAAGATGGCAGCTTTGCAGTCGACCTGGATACAGCCGCGGCTCTGCGCGAACACAGCGACAGTGATCACAATTATCACTTCACTGCTGAAGTCGTGGACCAGTCACGCCGGACGATTGTCGGCACGGGCGACGTGCTGGTTGCCCGCGAACCATTCCACGTCTTTGTCTGGACCGACCGCGGTCACTACCAGACCGGCGATACGGTCGTCGCCGGCTTTCAGGCACGCACACCCGATGGAAAACCGGTCGCCGGTCGCGGCAGTGCCACGCTCTATGCCATCACCTGGGAAGGCGACAAACCGGTCGAAAAGGAACTGGAAACTTTTGCGGCAGACACTGATGACAGCGGCACCGGGTCACTGAAGATGGTGATGCCGCAGGCCGGTCAGTTCCGGATCTCTGTCAAAGTCACGGACAACTCCGAACACACCCAGGAAGGCGGCTATGTGCTGTTCGTCCGAGGCCCGGCAGAACAGGGTCGCGGCTATCGGTTCAATGACCTGGAACTGATTACGGAAAAACGGGAGTATCAGCCCGGCGAGACCGTTCGGCTGCAGGTCAATACAAATCGGCCGGACAGCACGGTGCTGCTGTTCGTGCGCCCCCTGAATGGACTGTGCCCCAGGCCGACAGTCCTGCGACTCGAAGGAAAAAGCACAACCTTCGATCTGCCGATCACACGCAGCGACATGCCCAACATCTTTGTGGAGGCACTGACGATCGCCGATGGTCGCATTCACAGCGAAATGCGGGAAATCGTGGTACCGCCGGAACAGCGCGTAGCCAACGTGGAAGTGCTGCCATCCGCAAAACGATACCGGCCGGGTGAAGAGGCGACTGTGCGGCTCAGACTGACCGACGTCGACGGCCGACCGTTCACTGGCAACACCGTCATCAGCGTTTACGACGCGAGTCTGGAGTACATCGCAGCCAGTTCGATTCCTGAGATACGCGCCTTCTTCTGGAATGCGCGTCGCTACCATTCGATCAGCCAGGAAAGCACGCTGCAGCGCGGATCGGGACCGGTGTATCTGCCCGACGAAGTCCCGATGCAGGAACTGTTCGGGAATGATCCGGGCATGGATCCGGGTCCGGGGGGAGGCTACGGGAACATGAATTTCGGGGGTTTCGGCCTTGCGCGCGGCGGAATGATGCGTGCGGCGAGAGGAGGCATGGCCATGCCCGCGCCGGCAATGGCGTTTGACGCTGCCGGAGATGCCCCGGAAGCGATGGCGATGGAATCGCTGGCCCTGGCCAAGAACGGCTCCGGCGAGGGTGCTCCGTCTGCCGAGGTCCAGCCCACGACGCGTTCCAGTTTCGCTGATACAGCTTTCTGGGTCGCCTCAGTCGATTCCGACGCCAGCGGCACGGTCGAAGTCCGATTCAAGGTTCCGGACAATCTGACGACCTGGAAGGTCAAGGCATGGACGATGGGTGACGGCACCCGCGTCGGCTCTGGCAGCAGCGATGTCATCAGCAGCAAAGATCTGATCATCCGGCCGCAGACTCCGCGGTTCTTCACGGAAAAAGACCAGATCACCTTGTCTGCCGTCGTGCACAATTACCTGAAAACACCAAAGTCCGTCCGCGTGGTCATGGAAACTGAAGGCGGACAGCTGCAGATCATGGGCGATGCCGCACAGGTCGTGCAGATTGCGGAGGGCGGAGAGAGCCGTGTCGACTGGAACGTCCAGGTGATCGCTTCGGGCACGACCCGGGTCCTGATGAAGGCACTGACCGATGAGGAATCGGACGCGGCGGAAATCTCCGTACCGGTCCATGTGCACGGGATTCTCAAAACGGAAAGCTTCGCCGGCGTGATTCGGCCGTCAGACCAGACGGCCAGCGTCCGGATCAGCGTTCCCGCAGAACGCATCGAAGAACAATCGCGGCTCGAAATTCGTTACAGCCCATCGCTGGCGGGAGCCATGGTCGATGCCCTGCCCTGGCTGATCGACTACCCCTATGGATGCACTGAACAGACGCTGAATCGCTTTCTGCCGGCGGTCGTGACGCAGCAGACACTGCGCCGGATGGGCATCGATCTGGCGGCAGTGCAGAAGAAACGCACGAACCTGAACGCTCAGCAGCTGGGTGATCCCGCACAACGCGCCGCCCAGTGGAAACGGTACGACAGAAATCCCGTGTTCGACGATGCCGAAATGCGGCTGATCGTGAATGACGGAGTCAAACGGCTGACCGAGATGCAGCTGTCCGATGGTGGCTGGGGCTGGTTTTCCGGCTACGGCGAGTACTCGACGCCGCACCTGACCTCGCAGATCGTGCACGGTCTCACCGTCGCCGCGAAGAACGATGTCCCCCTGCTGCCGGATGTCCTGCAGCGCGGGATCGACTGGCTCAGGAATTACGAGGCCGCGCAACTGGTTCTGCTGCGCGAAGGGGACTGGCGGCGCGAACATCCGCTGGAACTGGAAGGTCGCAGCACACCGTTCCGAATGCAGGCAGACAATCTGGATGCCCTGGTCGCCTGGGTGCTGTCAGAACATGCCGCCGGCGATATCGCGATGCACGAGTACCTGTACCGGGATCGCGGCGGTCTGTCGATTTACGCAAAGGCGCTCACCGGCCTCGTGCTGCACTCCCGCGAAGATGTCACACGCCGGGATATGCTGCTCCGCAACATCGAACAGTTTCTGGTACGTGATCAGGAGAACCAGACGGCATGGCTGAAAATTCC
>SYLK01000882.1 GCA_005809115.1 Planctomyces sp.
CATTGCGTGAAGAAACGAAAGCATGGTCGGATGATGTAAACGCAACACAGCGAGGCGTTGACTGGCAAATGAAGATCACCGATGCCCGGACAAAACTGAAATCCGTGTACCCGACAATTAAGGTGTGACAGAGCACTAGTGTCAAAATTCCTTGCTGGCGCGACGGGTTAGTGTGGAACAGGAACGGCCAAAGTACTCATCACCGTGATGACGTATCCACATCCGTCACGAGGGTATCAGGACTTGGTCTTTGCTGCGGGCCTGACTGAGTCCGGCGAGTGGGTTCGCCTCTACCCTGTTGACTATCGATACCGGGAGCGGCATCACCAATTTAAGAAGTATCAGTGGATCGAGGTAGTTCTCGGCCCAACCGGTGCTGGCAATGACAATCGCAACGAAAGTTGGCGTCCGGACCACACCCGGTGTCCGCCGAAATCCGCCGTCGGAATTCGCCACCAGGCACCAGGCCGAACCGATCAGGGTCAGATACAGGAATCCGCTCAGCGCCACGAAGCTCTGCAGATGCAAGACTCCGTTTCCCGACCACTCCCAGCTTCCACGCTGCAGGCGCAGGATCAGCAGCACCGAAGCCAGTGCCGGAAAAGCGAACAGCTTTGCCCAGAGAATTCCGGCACGAAACGGAGCGCGGCGATGCGTTACGACGGCCTGGCTGCTCGCCCCCCGGACAAACTCGGGAATCGCCGGTGGCGCCGCAGCCGCCGGGGGACGGGCGGCCGAGATGCTGTCGGGCGACGAAGCGCGTCCTGCTCGGCCCGGCATGTCGTCTGATGCCATGTTCGGGAAATCGGACACAGGATTCGCTGGCGATCCAACACCGCCGGATTCCGTTGCCATGCGCTCCGGATTGAACAAGCCCGCTGCCGGAAGCAGCCCGGCCTGTTCCCCGACTGAGCGGCAGAAGCTCACAACCGCGATGCCGACAGCGGCCGTCACCATGAGAACGGGTATGGCGGCAGCCGTCGTGTTCAGGATCACGATGAGAATTGCTGCGTCCACGAGCACCGCGAAGCCTGCCACGCACCACAGCATCAAGTGCACAGACGCGAAACAGCTCCCGTGAATTCGGGTCTGCAGGAACGTGAGCAGCAGCCATGTCAGGTAGACGACGGCCAGTAACAGGGCGACTCCGTCCGCAGAGGCAGCCGCTTCAATGATCGCACCCGCCGCCGCCAGCATCAGCGTGGGCCCCACAACGATTCCGGCGTCTCTGAGCCGGACACGCTGGACGCCGTTCTCGAGCAGGATGTTCGCCGGTTTGATGTCCCGATGGACCAGTCCCTGGGCATGGGCTGCGGCCAGTCCGGCAGCGGTCTGCCGGCCGATCCGCAGGATTTCGCGCAGTTCGAGAAAACCTTCCGCATTGAGGTGGTCCTGCAGCGACCGTCCGGGAACATACTGCATGATGATCATCGGGTGCTCGGGTGACTCGTCGATCCCGTGAATCGTAACCACGTGCTCATGGCAGATGGCTGCCGCGGCCTGTGCTTCCCGAATGAATCGGCGTCGGGCCACGGGTCGGTGTGCCAGATGCGGCGCCAGAACCTTGACCGCGACCACACGATTCAGGGTCGGGTCGAAGGCCCGATAGACAGTCCCCATTCCGCCCCAGCCCAGGACCGAAAGGACTTCGAACCGGCCGAGTCGGCCCAGCGCGCCCGGATAGTCGCTCGGCGCCAGTGAATTCAGCGCTCGGTCCGGCTCGTCCAGTTCCGTCTCCGTTTCGTGGTCCAGCTGTTTGATCTTCTCAAGTACGTCGTGCATTTGCTCCGCTTCGACGAGCCCGCCCGGGTGGCACAGAGCCGCTGCCCGTTCGGAGAATCCGCTCAGGCGCGTCTGGCGTTCCAGAATTTCCTGACATCTCTCGCAGGATTCCACATGCGCTTCGATTTCCGGACGCCGGGCCGCGTCGAGCGTTTCGTCGAGCCAGGCGCTCAGGACGTCCGGGGCCGGGCAGCACTCTTCCGGAGTCCGGCGGGTCTGACTGTGCTCTTCACCCGGCATGGCGGGAATCCTTCAGCATTCGCCCAGAATCTGAATCTGCTCTTTCAGTCGATTCTGAACCACAGTCAACAGCCAGCTGCGAAAGGAACCCCGTGTTCGGTCGTACTCCAGGGTCTTGATCGCCTGCGAAACCTGCGTCAACACGTCCTGGGTCAGATCCGCCACGTCTGCTTCCTGCAGGCCGCGGCGTTTCAGAAACCCGTAAACCAGAGGTCCATAGACGTCGACAAATCGTGACCAGGCTGCTCCGTCCCGTGTGTCGCGAAGGCGAATCAGCAGGCTGACCTGCGTTCCCGGCGTTCCTCTCACTTTGGCCTCCCCTGCAAAATACACGAGTTGACCGGACATCTATCGCGTTTCCGGAAAGTTTTCGTGCCGGCTCCTGGAGAATCACCAGTTCCACAGCCACCCCATGGCGCCCGGCGAGGACACCTTTGACGGTGCGCGCCACCGGGAGACCGCGAGGAACGACTTGGCGAGGGCGGTTGCGGCGACGCCGTGCGGAAACTGCCTTCGATCGCGGCAGCGACGGCAGCGTGCTGTGACGCGGTGCTCGAAACCCGCTGGCGCGCGGAATCGGAGGCGTCAGGGTCGAAACAGCCGTTTCAGTGAGATCTGGCGGTAGACGGCATTGGCTGGAGTCAGCGGTGACGAAGCGCCGATTCGGAAGTTCTGATCCGGCGGCGTCGGCAGTGACGGCGGCAGAATGGTCGACGTCCGCGAGTTTCCTGAATCAGCGGACTTCGCCGCGTCGAAGTCAGTACCGGGCGCCGGCGGAATCTCGCGATTCGGGACGTTGTCACCGTCCGGTTCCGGTTCGCTGTCGGGATCTGGTTCGCTGCCGGGATCTGGTTCGCTGCCGGGATCTGGTTCGCTGTCGGGTTCCGGACTGTCGATGGGAGTCTGTGGCAGCTGAGGTGGAGTTTCTCCGATGCGACGCCTGGGGAAGTCGTCCAGATTGAACGATTCTTCCGAGGCGCTGTCAGATGCGGGATATCGCTCGGTATTCTCGGAGGGTCGCAGATCACGCGGATAGCACTCCGGCTCGAAGCAGTGTCCATGCGGTCCGATGCTGCGATACTGTTCCTCCACGAAGCGGATCCCGTGGGTTTCCAGGATGGTTCCGGTGAGCCGTTCCAGGCTGGCCAGTTCTGAATTGTAGTTCGTGAGCGCCTGAGATTCCGATGCGACGGCATTGCCCCAGTCGGTGATGGCCTGCAGGACGTTCAGGAAGATGCCGCTCCCGATGCTGGCCTTGACGAACTGAACTTCCAGGTTTTCCCGGGCTGCATCGCGAGTTTCCCGGTAGGCATCATACTGCAGAAAAGCCTGATCCAGATTTCTGAGGGACGTCGCCAGCTGGTGTTCGATCTGATGGAGGCTCTGCTGAATATTTGCACGGTCGCGCATCAGGATCAGTTCCTGGGAACGCAGTTGAGCGCGAGCCTGACGCAGTCCCAGTGGCACGGTAAACGTGACACCGGCAGTCCAGTCGGTGTGATCTCCGGGTGATGCGGACAGCGTGGACCCGTCCAGCAGCCGCCCGCTGAGCCCGTTCCAGCGCTGCAGTGCCACGACGTCGAGAGACGGCTGTGCCTGATTTCGTCCCTGGATGACTCGTTGCTGGTCAGCCAGGAGGACGAGATTCAGTTCGATCAGGTCGGGTCTGCGGGCTTGCGCTGTCCGGGTGATTTCTTCCCAGTGGAACTGAATCTGGTTCGTGGTGGGCGGAGTTGAGGGAACCAGTCGCTGACCATCTTCAGGCGGGAGTCCCAGCAGATTCCGGAGCGCGGCCTCGCGCTGCAGCAGGTTGCCACGGGCGCTGATCAGATTGGCGCGAAAGCTGGCGTAAGCCACTCTGGGCTGTGAGACCTCGCCCCGGCCCACGATTTTTGTGCGAAACTGGGCCTCGACGCGTTCGTAGGCCGCCTTCGCCTGTTCCACTTGTTTTTCGCGAGCCCAGAGTTCGGTCCGCGCCTGGACGAGTGCCCAGTAGGCCTCAATGACGCCGCGCACCAGTTCCTGCACGCTGTCCTTGAACTGAAAGTAGGACTGGTCCGCCTGCAGCCGGGCGATAACGATCGGCGCATTGTTGGCAGGTCGTCCGAAGCCTTCCAGGAGCGGCTGGGTATAGCTGAGTTCGAACGATGGGGAGTGCGTGGGATCGAGCGACCCGGAACCCGGCGGACCGGCACCCACCCGATCCCAGCGGTCTCTGAGGGCCATTTCCGATGTGCCGCCGAAGCGATTCTGCTGCGAGAGGGCCGCGGAAAGATCGGTCCCGCCCACGGCCCGGTCACGAATCAGAGCACCCAGAGGGTCACCGGGATCCGGCGCAGCAAACGGTGTTTCGTTGTGTCGGAACGCGCTGTTGGCCAGAAAGACCGGGTCAAATCGCCAGACCGACCGGTCGACGGCTGTGGTTGCGATCGCCGTATCGTAGATCGTGACTCCGGAGGGCGCCGCCGCGGTTCCGGTAAAAACTCGAATCACCTCGGAATATCTCAGCGCGATCCCAATCGCTTCGTCCAGAGTCAGCAGGCGCTCGTTGGCGGCGATGTCCGGGGAAGCCACCGTGACCGGAGCCGGAGTGGGGGGCCGGCGGAAACCGGATTCCGTCGACGGATCCGGACAGCGAATGCGGCGCTGCTCGTCCACCCGGAGCTGTGCCGGAACCCGGCCGCACATTCCCAGCATGACGAACACACACGTTGCCATCCATAGCACTCGCGTGAAGTCGATTTTCATGATTCTGGAGATCGGAACGAACAGCACCGTCAGACGAGTTGTTCCGGGAATACCGATTGCGGCCATTTCATTCGGTGACCTCCTGTTCGGTTTCGAGCGAATGCAGCGATTCGAACGCTTCGTCAAAACTGCGCGTATCCGTCACGATCCTCCCATCCCGCATAACCAGGATCCTCCGCGCGTGACGCGCCACGTTCAGGTCGTGTGTCACGAGGAGCACTGTGATCTGCTGTTCAGTATTCAGTTGTTTGAACAGTTCGATGACCTCGCGGCTGGTTTTGGAGTCCAGATTTCCTGTGGGTTCGTCGCCCATGAGGATTGACGGAGAATTGACGAGTGCTCGTGCAATGGC
>SYLK01000883.1 GCA_005809115.1 Planctomyces sp.
GCACTGGCTGGATGTTGTCCGGTTTGCGGAGTCGGAAGGATACGAGTATGACCGCCATCTGCCCGAAGCCTGGCGGTTTCGGGACTATGTGATCGCTGCCTTCAATTCGCACAAACCGTACGACCAGTTCATTCTGGAACAGCTGGCGGGGGATGAGATTGCGGATGTCGGCGACAGACGCCCGGCGACGCCACAGCAGATCGAAGCACTGGCGGCCGCCGGGTTCCAGCGGATCGGCCCGATCCGACGGAACGCGGGGAATTCGTCGGTTGTGTTCAGTCGCAATGAAGTGCTGACGGAAATGACCGACATTGTCGGAGCCGCGTTCCTGGGAATGACGCTGGGGTGTGCCCGCTGCCATGACCATTTCTTTGACCCGGTGCGTCAGACGGACTATTACCGAATGCAGGCGTGGTTCGCCGCAACCGAGCCGCGTGACCTGATGCTGGCGGATGCGGTCAGGCGGCAGGAATGGCAGCAGCAGACCGACTCGCTGGATGCGCAGCTGAAGGCACTGCAGTCAGCGCTGGTCACGGCCGACAGCAGTTCCACAGAATCACTGAAGCAGCAGATCCGGGACGCAGAGGCTCGGCGTCCTCAACCTCTGCCGACGCTGTTCACGGTGCAGCATTCTGTGGAAGGACGGTCCGTCATCCGGCTGCTCGCGCGGGGCGACGAGCGAAAACCAGAGGGACCGGAACTCGGCCCCCGCGTTCCCGGAGTGTTTCTGCCGGACGGTGCCGCCTCCCTGCGGCCCGAGACGCCGAATCCCCGCACACAGCTGGCCCGGTGGCTGACCGCCCCGGACAATCCGCTGACCGCGCGGGTGATGGTCAATCGGATCTGGCAGCATCATTTCGGTCAGGCCCTGGTAGAAACGCCGAATGATTTCGGTATCAACGGCGCATTGCCCAGCCATCCCCGGCTGCTGGACTGGCTGGCAGACGAGTTCATCCGCAGCGGATGGGACATCGGACACATCCATCGCCTGATTCTGCACAGCAGCACCTGGTCCCAGACGTCCGTTCCACCGCCGGACCAGCTGGCTGCCGGCAGTCGTATCGATGGTGCCAACCGGCTTTACTGGCGTCAGAACCGTCGGCGACTGTCAGCGGAGGAGATTCGGGACAGTCTGCTGGCTCTTGGGGGGCGTCTGAATCCGAGTATGGGAGGGCCGAGCGTGATTGTTCCCGTCTCCCGGGAACTGGTCAATCTGCTGTACCATCCCGCTCAGTGGTCCGTCTCAGCTGATCCAGGGGAACACGCGCGTCGATCGATTTATCTGATGGCGAAACGCAACCTGCGGCTGCCGTTCATGGAAGTGTTTGATCAGGCGGACTTTCTGACAAGCTGTCCATCGCGAATTTCCAGTACGCACGCGCGGCAGTCGCTGGAACTGCTGAACGGAAGTCTGTCGCATGAGCTGTCCGAGCGTTTCGCCGCACGCCTGCAGCACGAGGTCGGTGACTCCGCGGACCGTCAGGTGGACCTGGCGTTTCGGCTGGCTGCCGGTCGCCGTCCGACACCTGCGGAACAGTCGGTGTCACTCGGGTTTCTGCGTGACTCGCGTCTGCGCGAATTTGCGCTCGCCATGTTCAGCCTCAATGCCTTCCTGTACGTCGAATAGAGAGCTGGCCGAAGATGCTGCGTTATGTCCGACTGACTCAGAACCGACGCGTGTTTCTGCGGGATTCCTTCTGCGGGATCGGTGCGGTCGCGCTGGCAGCGCTGAGTCAGCAGAGCCGGACAGCGGCGGCGGCACCGGATCCGCTGACTGCGCGACCGCCGGTGCGGGTTCACGCGCCGGCGAAGTCGGTGATTTTTCTGTTCATGGCGGGAGGCCCCAGTCATATCGACACATTCGATCCGAAGCCGCTGCTGAACCAACTCCACGGACAGCCGCGCCCCGCGTCGTTTGGTGAAGCGATCTATCAGAATGTGCGCCCGGATGCACGACTGCTGGGTTCAACACGGCGGTTTCGTCGACATGGTGCCAGCGGAACAGAAGTCTCTGATCTGTTCCCGCGGCTGGCGGGACTGGTGGATGAAATGGCCGTGATTCGGTCGTGCCATGGCGACAAGGTGGTCCATTCGGCCGCGCAATACGAACTGTTCAGTGGCCGGGTGGCGCCAGGTTTTCCAAGCATGGGATCATGGTTTCTGTATGGCCTTGGGGCGGAGAGTCGTTCGGTGCCGGGATATATCGTGCTGCCGGATCCCGATGGCGCGCTGGAGGCGGGGCAGCCCATGTATGCCAACGGTTTCCTGCCGGCGTTCTATCAGCCGACCATGCTGCGACCGGGAGCCACGCCGGTTCTGAATCTCGGCCTGCCGGACGGTGTGACACTGGCGGAGCGGCGACGGACGGTGGAATTGATCCGGCAGCTCAACGCTGAGACATACCGGGAAGGCGACGATGAGTTTGCGGCCCGGATGAACGCACAGGAACTGGCGTTTCGCATGCAGACGGAGGCTCCGGCTGTGTTTGACCTGTCCGGCGAAACTCGCGAAACACTGGACCTGTACGGTGTCGGGTCGGAACCGACAGATGATTATGGCCGGCGCTGCCTGCTGGCTCGCCGTCTGGTGGAGGCGGGAGTGCGGTTCACGGTTGTGGTGTCGGGTGGAGGTCCGGGGACGCTGCAGTGGGATGCGCACAGTGACGTAAATGAGAATCACGAACGGATGGCCGCCCAGACGGATCGTCCCATGGCCGCGCTGCTGACGGACCTGAAGCGCCGTGGACTGCTGGACGAGACGCTGGTCCTGTGGGGCGGAGAATTCGGCCGCTCCCCGGAAATGGAGGGGCGAGTCGGCGGACCGCCGATGCCACAGGGACGCGATCATCACAACCTGGGATTCACGATGTGGATGGCCGGAGGCGGAATTCGCGGAGGCCAGATTGTCGGTGCCACCGACGACATTGGTCTGCATGCCGTTACGGACCGCTGCCACTTCCGCGATATCCACACCACCATTCTGCATCAGCTGGGGCTTGATCAGGATGATGTCAGTTATCTGCACCAGGGGCGCAGCGAACGTCTGACGCTGATTCACGGACGTGTGATTCAGCAGATCGTCTGACAATTCTTCCGGATTCGAAAACCGAGGTCATGTGATGAGTCCCGCAGCCAGTCTGCCCCTGAGCGGCCGATCGTTTCTCTGCTTTGTCGGTGCCGACTATGAAGACCTCGAGTTATGGTACCCGCGGCTCCGCCTGATCGAGGCTGGTGCTCGCTGTGTCGTGGCCGGTCAGGAATCCGGAATGACTTATCGCGGCAAGCACGGGTATCCCTGTCAGGCGGAGATTCCGATCCACGGAATACAGACGACCGACTGGGACGGTGTGATCTGTGCCGGGGGATGGATGCCCGATCGGCTGCGGCGGGACCGTGAAGTCCTGCGGATCACACGCGAATGCGCAGAGACGGGGAGGCTGGTCGCTGCGATCTGCCACGGTGGCTGGATCCCGATTTCGGCCGGGGTCTATCGGGGTGTGCGGGTGACGGGTTCGCCGGGAATCCGTGACGACCTTGTCAATGCCGGTGCGATTTTTGAAGATGCTGCGGTTGTGGTGGACCGCCACTTTGTCAGCAGCCGCCGGCCGGATGACCTGCCGGACTTCTGTCGCGGGATCCTGTCGGTGTATGGATGCTGATGTGCGGCTGCCCCGCCAACGCGGTACAGCGTCTCGGGCGGCGCTGTACCGCGGAAAGGATCAGCCCCGACGAATTGATCGCTCCACTTGCAATGATTCGGAGATCATCGCAGAATTGCCGTTCGCTGCGGGCTGTGGTGGATTCCTGAACGCCAGGTCAGCAGCTCAGGTCGAAAGTGGTTCTCGGCAAAGAGAAATCAACGAAGAAGAATCGGCAGAGGAAATCGGGAGAACCGATTGGCCGCGTATGCCGGAGCGCGGCGCGCATCTGGAATCGGAGTGGGAAATGCCCGTATTTCGCTGGGGGCAGAACTGGGATCCGTTTCGCGACCTGGAACGGGAAATGGATCGCCTGCTGCAGGGAGTTCATTTATCGCTGCACGGCGTGCGGTTCAGTCGCCGTTTCCCACAGGTGAATCTCCTTGAACTGGAAGACTGTTACCTGATTACCGCGGAACTCCCCGGGATTGACCTGCAGCAGCTGGAGGTGACCACGGCTTCAGGGTTTCTCACGATTCGAGGCGTTCGGGAGGTGCCGGAGGAATCGCGAGAAGACTCGTTTCGCAGACAGGAGCGATTTCAGGGAGCGTGGCAGAGGAAGATCCAGCTGCCGGATCGTGTCGACGAAGAGAGAATGACAGCCGACTATTCCGCCGGAATCCTCCGCGTCACTCTGCCCCGCGTGTCGTCATCTCTGCCGCGGCAGATCCCTGTAAGTGAAGACGTGTAGACGTCGGCATCAGAGCGCCGCGAGACCCCCGCGAGACCCCCGTGAGCCCACTGTCCCCGGATCCTCAGCGCGTCAGCCGGAATGAAAACTATGAGCGAGCCAGTTCCCGGAAATCGTGAGCCGGGTCAGAGCGCGTCTGATCCACAGATCCCGGTGACGGCCGGCGCGCTGCCGGCACCGCCCCGACTGCTGTTTAACCCGCCGACCGACATTTACGAAACACCCGATGGACTGGTCCTGTATGCGGACCTGCCGGGAGTGACACTGGAGGGGCTGGAACTGCAGGTACAGGACAATCGGCTCACCCTGTTTGGACGCGTTCAGAGACGCGAGCCGCCGAACGCGGTTGTGCTGCACGCGGAATACGAAGTGGGCGATTTTCTGCGGTCATTCATTCTGAGTGACGAAGTCGATCACGAGCGAATCCAGGCGAAGCTCTCCCACGGAGTGCTGCGTGTCGAGCTGCCCAAAGCACCGCGAGCGCGTCCTCGGCGGATTGAAGTCACCCGCGAATAGCCTTCACGCGGTAACCGATCGAAAGCAGTTCACCGCGAATTCTCTCCAGGTGCGAGCCCTGAATCTCCAGTGCGCCGTCTCGGACCGTGCCGCCGGCGCCGCAGAGATTCCTCAGACGTGTCAGCAGATCAGCCAGGTCCGTGTCGTTGTGCGAAAGTCCCCGCACGACCGTCACCTGCCTGCCGCCCTTTCTCTTTTCAACAGCCAGCTGCGCCGACTGTGCTTCGGGAGGTTGGCGGGATGGTTCCGCAGGAGTGCAGCGGCAGTCCGACTCCAGCTCGTTGCAGCGTTCGCACCGCGGCGGCCGATCGAAGACGGTTCCGGCAAGTAGTCGCATCGAGTTTCCCCTGGTCATCCGCTCTGTGGTCCGGAACGCGACTCGTCTGACAGGCCCAGATCCTCGATTTTCTTGTGCAGCGTATTCCGATTGATGCCCAGACGTGTCGCCGTTCGTGTCTGCACTCCCTGAGACTGTCTCAGCACCTGCAGAATCAGCTCCTTTTCCACGAGACTGACCACCTGATTGTAGACGTCGCTGGAGTCGTCGCCGATCTCCATCAGACGGCGGCTCACCAGTTCGGCGCAGAGAACCGCCGGATCGTCTGAACCCGTACGCCGACCGATGCGCACCGCGGCAAGGCCTCGGACATGCCGCGGCAGCAGATCCGATGTGATCTCACTGGTTTCCGACAGCACCAGTGCACGCTCGATATAATTCTGCAGCTCGCGC
>SYLK01000884.1 GCA_005809115.1 Planctomyces sp.
ACGACGGTCGATCCCACACCTCCGGCTGAACGACAGGTAACGGTCGCGAGCGTCAGGACCGGTGACCTGATGACTGATCTGCGAGCGGCTCTGATTGATGTCTGGAATAACGGATTCCACAACATGACGCTGCAGAGGCAGAAGGATGCGATCCGACCGATGATCGGACTGTGGGAAACGGCTCGCGAGACCGTCGCCAGTCAGGGAATCGCGTCCACGCTGAAGATGTTCATCAGGGAATACCTGTTGTCACCGGGCAGCTGGTTCAGCTGGCACGGCGGACTGATCACGTTTCTGCTGCTCGGCGTGATCAGCTTGCTGCAGAAATTCCGGATCCTGAGACGTCTGGCGGATGCCGTTCGGTCCGCGCTGCTCCTGTTCCGCCGAGGCAGTCGACGCAATCGCTCGGCCATCCGGTTCTATTCGCGTTTCTGCAGTCTCTGCGAAAGACACGGTCTGATCCTGCCGTCGTCCGGGACCGCACTGGAAAACGCCGGACTGGCAGCCGAACATTTCGCCACCCGACTGGCGTCGCCGGAACTGCAGAGTCTGCCGCGGAGAGTGGCGCGGGCGTTCAATGACGTCCGTTTCGGTGAGTTATCTCTGAGTGATGAACACCTCGGGCAGATCGGTTCCGAACTGGACAGTTTTTCCGAGGCACTTGAGTCCCGCCGCGCCGGAGCGGCTGTTACCTGATATCTTCCGCCCGACGGATGCTGACAGGCATTCGCTGAATCCCGGGAGCCAGAACCAACATGACACTGGACGAGCTGCAGCAGCTGATTGACCGGATGTATTCTCATCGGGATCAGGCGCGTGGTGTGGAAGGGACGTTCATGTGGCTGATGGAAGAGGTGGGGGAACTGGCTGCGGCACTCCGTGAATCGCCCCAGGAAGACATCGCCAGGGAGTTCGCCGATGTCCTCGCCTGGCTCGCCACCATTGCCAACGTCGCCGGTGTCAATCTGACTCAGGCGATCCATCAGAAGTATGGAAATGGCTGTCCCGGATGTGGCAGGATGGTCTGCAGCTGCGCGGCATCGGAAAAGCCCTGACGACAGGGACGGCGCAACGCACTGCTGCGAATAAGAACCCCTGACAAAACCTGCGCGACGTTTGTGGTGACGTCTCAGGCCGCGTCGCTCGTCGGCGGACGATCCGTGACATGGCCTCTCAGCCAGCATCTCGGGTCTGAGTGGCCGCCATCTGTCGGGCGCCCGCGAAGCTCCAGTTGTCGGGGACCCGCGCGCCCTTGCGGACGACAGCGATGCCGTCACGCATCACCACCTGCTCGAAGTCACAGTCGTGCTGTGGAGCTTCGGCCGCAATAATCCTGGCATTCCTCCCGATACAGACGTTCTTGTCCAGCAGCGCCCCGTCGATACAGGCACCATCGCCGATGCCCCAGACCGGAGGAGCCTTATCGGTCGTCACCAGAAAGTCGTCCGTCGTCGGATAAAAGTCCGCCCCCATCACGACGGCGTTCCGAATCGACACGTTCCGGCCCACGTGTGTCCGCATTCCCAGCACACAGCGTTCGATTTCGGCGCCATCGCCGATCAGGCAGCCGTCAGCGATCAGACTCTGAACCACACGGCACGAGGCCATCCGCGTCGACGGAAGAAAGCGAGGGCGAGTGAAGATCGGTGCGCGCCGGTCAGAGAAGCGAAACGGTGGGTTTGGTTCCGTCAGCGCCAGATTCGCATCGAAGAATGCGCGGATCGTCCCGATGTCCTCCCAGTATCCGTCAAACAGATGTGTCTGCACGTGATGGTGACGAATCGCCATCGGAAAGATGTCACGCCCGAAATCCTCGTGCGCTGTTGACTCCAGCAGCTCCACCAGCAGATCGCGGTCCCACAGATAGATGCCCATGCTGGCCAGATATTCCCGGCCGTTGGCGACGATTCCCTGACTCTCGATCCATTCGGCCGGAGTTCTGACTTTCGCCAGCGACTGGTCGTCCCGCGGTTTCTCCACAAAACCCGTCACCCGACCTCGGTCGTCCAGCTGCATGATACCGAAGGCGCGCGCAGCCCGCGCATCGACCGGAACTGTCGATATCGTGACACCCGCCCCGGACCGGATATGCGTCGTGAGCATGTGCCGGAAGTCCATCCGGTACAGCTGGTCACCCGACAGAATCAGAACATACTTGATTCCGTACTCCTTCAGAAATCGGACCTGCTTGCGCACGGCGTCCGCCGTCCCCTGGTACCAGTTCGATTCGCCCAGCGTCTGCTGAGCCGCCAGGATTTCCACAAAGCCATTGTGAAACAGGTCGAAGTTGTACGTCTGCCGGATATGCCGATGCAGACTGACAGAATTGAACTGCGTCAGCACGTACATGCGATTGATGTCGCTGTTGAGGCAGTTCGAGATCGGCACGTCGATCAGGCGGTACTTCCCCCCCAGTGGCACCGCCGGCTTCGAACGGAATTCCGTCAGCGGCAGCAGACGTGTTCCCTTGCCGCCGCCAAGGATCAGGCAGACAACATGACGCATTCCCGAATGTCCCGATTCCATGATTTCACTCTCCC
>SYLK01000885.1 GCA_005809115.1 Planctomyces sp.
CCTCGATTTTCATCATTCTGCCAATCCGACTTTTTAGCTGTGACAGAGCACTAGTGCTTTGTCTGGCTTGAAAAACAAAAAAAACAGAGAGGGCTCCGGAACCAGTAGTCAGATAGCCCCAGGGGTGATTCCCACTGTTGATTTTCCCCCCTGTTATTGAAGCGCAGAGGTTTGACGTTGACAGAGCACCTGACGGTCGAACTCCTGTTTTCAGCCACCAGAAACCCTGCGGTTATGCCGCAGGGTTTTTTTTGCTCGGACCCGCCGATGACCTGGCCTGCCGGCGATCATTGAAAGTGATCTTGTACCGCACGAATTTTCCGGGTAATAAGTGCTGAGATGTTCGGTGTGAGGCCAGGGATGCGGCCGATCTCGTGGCGATCCAGTGCCGATTTCCGGGTGAAGGTTCTGATTACGGTATTCGGGAATGTGGAGTTACTGGCGGTGGCTGGAGGTTTTGACTTCTGCAGTTCGATGCGGCGGTTGTGCAGCGACATGTGTGCTCGTCACACGGCGCTCCGGCACATCAGAATGGATGACGTTGCCGTGACATACGCGCAGACCAGATCGGTTGCGGAATGGGGAATTCAGGCCCGGTTGACCCCACTGCGATTTCAGGGCGGCGCGACGACCGAGCGACGCAGTGGCCGGATCTGGAAGGTCCAGCCGGTTTACTGGAATGGCCGGGAGATGCTGTACGTTCTGACGTTCTATCTGCCGAGGTTCCTGAATCTCTGCTTCGACGAGAAGCTGGTTACGGTATTTCACGAATTGTATCACATCAGTCCCCGGTTTGACGGCGATATCCGGCGTTTCGGAGGAGCCTGCTACATCCACACAGGCAGTCAGAAATCGTACGATCGGCACATGGCCGTTCTGGCAGCGGAATATCTGGGGACGAGGCCATCGGAAGAACTGCTGGGGTTTCTGCGGCTCAGCTTTTCCGAGTTACAGCGGAAGTGTGGCGGTGTGGTGGGGCTGAAGATTGCTGTGCCGCGCCTTCTGGCGGTTCGCGAGGTGGCATAGAGGTCCTGACGGGCAGGGAGCGGGCCGGCTGCCGCACCGTCCCGCGGGGATTCGGCGTCCCGCGGGGATTCGGCGACTTTGGCATCAGCCGGCTTCTGGTGTGAGAGGGGCCGTGTCCGACGCCAGCAGGCATGATCTGCTGCGGCGCAGCTGGCTGACGAACCAGGGAAGGTAGAACGTCTGCGCGACCAGAGGTTCCTCAGGGCGAAAGCCGGGAAGGTGGCTGGAGAACGCAGTGAGATCTGACGGCGAAATCGCCCAGCCTTCGACATCAGCCCAGCCCAGCACAACAGTGACTTCGTCATTGGCGAGTTCGCAGGCCAGCCAGCGTGTGTACTCGTCCGAGAAATCGAACGGCAGATAGACGAGACCATGACCGGCGGCGTCCACAATCTGACGGATCCAGCTGGTCAGGAGTCGTTTCAGGCCGGCAGCGGGCCGGCAGTCGTCATCCAGGCTGTCCGGAGCGATGCCCAGGTAATAGCTTTCACCGGTGCGGGACAGTTCACCGACGGTCAGCCGGATGTGATTTTCAGGATCGAGGGCCAGTGACAGGACCTGGCGAGGCCGGGCTTGTTTCACGGGGCTGAACACCTTTCGGAGGGGACCTTGAATGCAGGCGCCGGTAGAGTATGCGGCGGTCGCCGGAAGTGACATCGGGTACAGCAATTCCTGTCTGGAAAGGAGTTGACTGAATTTTGCGGCAGGCGTGATTACGGCGGCATAGCCGCCGAATCGGGGAGGCCTCGCGCCCCTGTTTTTCTGGCAGGCTTTCACGCAGCGGCGCGATGTCGCGCATATCGCAGTCGGACATTCAGGACGGCTTCGATGACATCACCGACATCGGCGTCGGACATGGATGGTGAGAGCGGGAGACTGAGCATCTGTTCAAATGCGCGTTTTGCTGTGGGAAAGGAATCTGGTGCAAAACCGTATTTGTTTCGGTAGAAGGAGTGCATGTGAATGGGGATGAAGTGGACCGACGTGCCGATATTTCTGGCCGTCATTTCCTCAATGAACCGGTTGCGATCGATGGTTAATTCGGTCTGCCTCAGTCGCAGCACATACAGGTGCCAGGCATTTTTTACATGGCTGCGCGTGGCAGGTGTCATGAAGGCGGCATCGTTTCCAAAGGCGGCGTTGTATTGTTCCACGATCTGGCGTCGGCGCGCCTGCATCTTTTCGAATCGCTGCAACTGCTGGAGACCGAGGGCTGACTGGATGTCGGTCATGTTGTACTTGAAACCGGGTTCCACGATATCGTAGGACCACTTACCGCCGGCCGCATAACGGCTCCATGCTTCCCGATTCATTCCGTGGAGGCTGAGGACACGAGCGCGATCCAGCAGTTCAGCACTGCCGGTGAGCATCCCGCCTTCCCCGGTTGTGAGGTTCTTGGTGGCGTAGAAACTGAATGCCGTCGGGTTTTTTCCGGATCCGATGCGTTGCCCGCGAAATTCGGCACCGACAGCATGTGCTGCATCTTCAATCAGGCTCAGGCCATGAGACTCAGTGACTGCCCGGAGCGCGTCGAGTTCGACCGGGTGTCCGGCATAGTGGACGGCGATGATTGCCCGGGTGGCGGGCGTGACGGCGCGTTCTGCCAGCTCAGGGCTGATATTCAGCGTATCGGGTTCAACGTCCACGAGGATCGGAGTTGCTCCCACATGTTCGATGACATTCACGGAAGCGGCGAATGTCAGGGGAGTTGTAATGACCTGATCACCCGGCCCGACATTCAGGGACTTGAGCGCCAGGTGCAGGCCTGCGGTGCAGCTGTTGAGAGCGAGAGCAGCCTCGGCGCCGGTGTAAGCACGAAATTCCTGTTCGAACTGGCGAGTTCTCGGACCTGAAGTGAGC
>SYLK01000886.1 GCA_005809115.1 Planctomyces sp.
CGCCGGTTTGGCAGCAGCATGATTATGGCTGGTGGCAGCGATTCGCCTGGCATTTCGAGCACAGTGTCTGGGAGAGTGTGTCGGGCTTCGCGGGCGTACCATTCTGGGATCTGATCCAGCCCGCGTTCATGTTCATGGTCGGGATGTCCATGCCGTTCTCTTACGGTCGCCGCGCTGCTTTTGGCCAGTCGGCGTTGCGTCGAATGCTCCATGCCCTGACACGGTCAGTCGTGCTCGTGCTGATGGGCGTGTTTCTCTATTCGATGGGGCATGAACGCACGAACTGGATCTTCCCCAACGTTCTGGCTCAGATCGGATTGGGGTATTTCTTTGCCTGGCTCCTGCTCAACCGCCGTTTCGTCACTCAGGCTGTTGCGTTATCCGTCATCCTCGCCGGGTATTGGGGGTGGTTTTTTCTCAATCCTCCGCCGGACGGTCATGACTTCGCGAGTTTTAATGCTTCGGCAGACCGCGACGAAATCTACCAGGGAGCCTACGCAGCCTGGTCGAAAAACGGGAACGTGGCGTTTTTCCTCGACCAGTGGCTGCTGCCCCAGCTGAGGACTCCGACGCAACCCGCAGCAGTTCCACCGGCCGAACCCGCGGCGGCAGAACCTGCGGTGCCCTCCGCAGACACGACCGAGACGGCAGTTCGGGTGTCCACTTCCGGCACTGTTCCGACCGCAACCGGACTGTTTTCAATACCGGTGGAGAGTGTGGCGGCTGACCCGGTGTTGGCTGAGCCGGTGGCGGCTGAGCCGGTGGCGGCTGAGCCGATTCGGACGTTCGCGGGCGAAGACAGCGCTGATAACCCCGTCTCGGAGTTTTCCTCAGAATCACCGCCGACGGCCGTTCCTGCCGGGGAGCAGCCGGCCGGGGACGCCGCGGCGAAATCCGCGACGGCGGACCAGCCAGCGTCGCCGTCCGAGGTGCCGGCGACAGCATTACCGCTCGGTTCCGAACCCGTCGCGCCTGACGCTGCCGCGGCGCCTGATGCTGCCGCTGCTGCGGCAACGGAACCTGACTCCGGCGTCGGGGTTCACGGTGTTCCCGGCGGGATTTTGCAGGTGCTCCGGCAGTGGTTTCTCTCCAGCGCCGAGCCGTATCATTTCAATGAAGGCGGATATACGACCTGGAATTTTATCCCGTCCGTCGGCACGATGCTGCTGGGAATCATGTGCGGTCAGCTGATCCTGAACGGCCGGTCAAAACTGAAGATCCTGGGAATGCTGCTCGCGGGAGCCGCTGTGTGCCTGTTGCTCGGCGTGCTGTCCCATGCAACGGTCTGTCCGATTGTGAAGCGGATCTGGACTCCCAGCTGGGTGCTGTTCAGCGGTGGCCATGTGATCGCAATGGTGGCAGTGTTCTATTTGTTGTTCGACATACTGCCACTCAGGATTCTGGCTTTTCCACTGGTGGTTGTGGGGATGAATTCACTTCTGGCTTATCTGCTGGGGCAAATGATCAGAGGCTGGACAGCGAGCCATGTGGTGCGAACACATTTTTCAGGAATTCTGGAATGGGCTGGTGGGCCGAGAATACTTGACCCTCAGTGGTATGGTGCTGTGACCGAATCGACGGCGACGTTCGTGCTCTTCTGGCTGCTGCTGTTGTGGCTCTACCGACAGCGGATGTTTCTCAGAATCTGAGACCGTGAATTCGACAACGCCGCGTGTGGTGCCACTCGCGGAGTCAATCCTCCGGGGGAGGGGCTGGCTGACCGCGGTCGAGTCCCTCATCCCAGCGAGACAGTCGGCACAGATCGCTGCCATGGGCAAAATCGCGGCAGGCCTGGGGACGCAGTTCATAATGTCGTCAGCGGAGGGAGCTGTCGTCCAGCCAGACACAGGGCAGCAGTTCGAACTCCTGATCCGCAGCGATACGGTCACGAATCGGCTGCAGCAGTTTGTCCGGTACGTCACGTGCGACTTCCTCGCCTGGCTGAAATGGCGGCAAGGGTGTTCGTCGGCAGCATGCCGCACACTGGTCGCAGGTTTCAATCACGGGCAGTGTTGACCGCGCGACGTTCATATCCGGCGGCTCCGCGGCGGTCGGCGGTCGTGCTCGGCGTCGAAAATCCCGCAGGCGACATGTCCGCCGAAACCCAGTGAGAGCTTGACACCACGCTGCAGTGCTCGCCCGCAGTCCGGGGTGTACACCAGAGGGATCTGACAACGCGGGTCAGGGACGGTCAGTCCTGTCGTTCCCGGGATGCAGGAATCATGCAGTGCCATCAGCGTAAATGCAGTTTCCACGCCCCCGGCGGCTCCGAGCAGGTGTCCGGTGGCGCCCTTGGATCCAAAGCAGGGCGGAATCACGGGTACTTCTGCAAAGGCAGCGCGGATGCCGCGGGCCTCGGCAAGATCGTTCGACTGAGTGGCGGTACCATGCGCGCTGATAAAATCCACTGATCTGGCAATGTTCCCTGACCTGTTCTGATCCAGCAGACAGACGCTGGACAGTGTTCGCCGGAGGACTTCCGCGACAACCGCACCGGACTGATCGATCTGTGTAATTCCCGTGGGATCATTGAGCCAGCCTCCTGCGGTCACTCTGGCCCATGGCAGAATTCCCCGCTGCGCTGCATGGCTGCGTGATTCCAGAATCAGCACCGCGGCACCTTCGCCCACAAGAAAACCATCGCGGTGCTGGTCGAATGGCCTGCAGGCCGTGGCCGGCGGCGACTGCCGCGAAGCAACCCGCAGGCGATGGAACGACGCCAGGACGGCAGCCCGCAGTGACGCATCGGCACTTCCGGCCACACAGAGGTCACATTGCCCGGAGTGAATCGCGGCTGCGGCGTGCAGGACGCTGATCAGGCCGGTGGCACAGGCCGCGACAGGGCACGACAGCATCGCCCGCGGGAAGGCCAC
>SYLK01000887.1 GCA_005809115.1 Planctomyces sp.
CATTTTGAAGCTCGACTCGCTCTTGCTCCGTCAGTCGAACGATGTATAACTTCCGCATGACGCACCTCCTTGTGCCATGCAGTTTCCTCGATTTTCATCATTCTGCCAATCCGACTTTTTAGCTGTGACAGAGCACTAGTTGTCAGGCCGTCTCCCCGAGATCAGGCCGTCTCCCCGAGATCAGGCCGGAGACCAGCGATGTCCCTGTCCGATTGTCTCTGACAGTCGCAGAATACCTTTCCCGCTGTTGTCACAGGCGATTCCCGGCAAGACCGTGGGCCACTGTACTCAACGCGCCACTCAGCTGGCCGCCTTCAGTGAGCCGATGATGTCCGTGACCGACTCCGCGCCGATCTCGTCCAGCGTCCGGCTCAGGTCAGAGACAAGCTGGCAGGCCAGACCAGGATTATAGCAATTGGCGGTGCCGACCTGGATTGCCGTGGCGCCGGCGACCAGATATTCCATGACATCATCCACACACTGGATTCCGCCGACGCCAATGATCGGGACTCGGACCTGCTGCGCCACCTGCCATACGATTCTGAGTGCCAGAGGTTTGATTGCCGGCCCGCTCAGCCCCCCGAGACCGTTTCCCAGGATCGGACGGCGGCGGCGCCAGTCAATGGCCAGTCCGAGAAATGTATTGACGAGTGAAACCGCATCGCACCCGGCATCCGCGACGGCGCGTGCTACCGGGACCACACTGGTGACATTCGGTGTCAGTTTGGCAATCACCGGCAGCCGGCAGACATCGCGCACCGCGCGAACGACATCTGCCGCGAGGTCGGCATCAGTGCCAAAATCCACGCCGCCTGCCACGTTGGGGCAGGAAATATTCAGCTCCACTGCGGCAACTCCGGGCACACCATCAAGTCGCCGGGCCATCTCGCGGAATTCGTCACGCGTCTTGCCAGCGATATTCACAATCAGCGCCGTCCCAAGCCCGGAAAGATATGGCAGCTTGTCCGTCAGGAACTGCTCGAACCCGTCGTTGTCCAGGCCGATTGAATTCAGCATCCCGCTGGCCGTTTCCACGGTTCGGGGAGGCGGATTACCGTGGCGCGGCTGTGGTGTGACGGTCTTGGGAATGATGCCGCCCAACCGAGCAAAGTCGACGAAAGCCTCCATCTCGCGAGCGTAACCGAACGTCCCCGAGGCCACCAGCACCGGATTTTGCAGCGACAGTCGATTCAGGCTGACAGACATCAGTGCCATACAGGAGCATTCGCTTTTCTGGTCAGATTCGACCCGGGTGCCGGAATTCTGCCGCCTTCCAGCAGCGACGCCGCAGAGACACAACCGCAGTGGCGTCGAGAACACGGCAAAACTGTCGGAATTTAGACAATGTTTCGGCTGAATTGCAGCAAAGATTTGAAACCAGTGGATTTTTCGTCATAGTGAAGCCGGCAGACATTCCGCGATCAACGCAACCTCGGTGCTGCCACCTGCCTGCGGCTTCCTTCCGGATGACACGTTTCTGCTGATGTCAGCCAGTGCCGTGTCGTACCCACCACCTCGAAAGAACGGTCTCATGCGTATTCAATCTGCACGTCCCTTTGCTCTGTGTGTCGTGACGGGGATTCTGACGTCACTCCCGTCGCTTGCCAGTGCTCAGGAAGACGTTCCGAAACTGGAAACACTGACTCAGAAGGCAAGTTACCATATCGGAACTCAGATTGGTGCCAATCTGAAGCGGCAGGGACTGGAAATCGACGTGAAATTGCTGGCGGCTGGCCTGGCCGCAGCGATTGAAGGCAAGGAATCACTGCTGTCTGAGGCCGAAGCGACGGAAGTCATGAACCAGCTGCAGCAGCTGATGCAGCAGAAAATGGCCCAGAAGGGCAAACTGAATCTTGCGACTGGTCAGAAGTTTCTGGAAGAAAACAAGGCCAAAGAAGGGGTCAAGGTCACCACGTCGGGGCTCCAGTTCGTCGTGATCAACGAAGGAGACGGTGCCACGCCGACTAAGAAAAGCACGGTCGAGGCACACTACCGCGGCACGCTGATCGACGGAACCGTGGTCGACAGCTCGTACGAAGGGGAAGCACCGATCGCGGGCGAAGCTCCACGTTCATTTCCCGTCTCCGGCGTGATCGCCGGGTGGACGGAAGCTCTGCAGTTGATGAAGGCGGGTGGCAAATATCGCCTGTTTATCCCGAGCGAGCTGGCGTATGGCCCGAGCGGACGCCCGGGAATCGAACCAAATTCCGTGCTGATCTTCGACATTGAACTGGTCAGTGTCACTGAATGACGGCCAGGACCGAGTTCCGGCCCGGTGAAACGCATTCAATGCTGCGAGAAAATCGGTGTGGAAGCCGCCCGCCTCTTTACCGCAACCATCGCACCACTGACCGCACTTCTGCTGGTCGTCGTGGCTGTTCAACCGGTCGAGCACAAGACACCGTCGGTTTTCGATCAGCCGGCCATCCGCGCTCAGTCAGCTCCGCTGCTGGCGCGGATGATCGACCATGTCGGCCGCGGCGAACGCGCCGCGGCCATGCGGATCGCAGAAGACATCGCCCGACTGACCCCGCAGAGTGCCGCCGCACATTTCAACCTGGCCTGCCTGCAGTCACTCTCAAGTCAGCCGCAGGCTGCGCTGCAGAGTGCGGAAACCGCTGTCCATCTGGGCTTTCGTGAAACGGAAATGCTGCGCACCGATCCGGATCTGGCGGCGATCC
>SYLK01000888.1 GCA_005809115.1 Planctomyces sp.
AGTCACGCTGGTGTGTGACAGCGGCTGGACCTGAATGTTTCGTTGTGGCCGTACAATTGCTGCATGAAATCATCGGCCAGCTGATGAACTGATCGAGCGAATCCGAATTCGAGGCACAGGATTCATGCGGCCGAAGTTTTCCTGAGTTTGTTCAACTTATTTTTTGGCCGGTCCTTACCATGGCCATTGTGCCCCGAGATTTCGCAGCTGACTGAGGGTCTCTTTCATCGTGGAGTTCTCATTGACTTCCTGCTTCAGAAATCGGCGGATCTCCGGCACGAGTTTCTGAGCGCGATCAATCTGTGGCGATGTTCCCGGTTTATAGGCGCCCATCTGGATCAGGTCGGCGACTTCCGCGAATGTCGTCAGGGCAGTTCGCAGCCGGACAGCATCCATCCGCTGCTGTTCATTCGTAATCTCGCGAAACGTGCGACTGACACTGTTCAGCACATCGATGGCCGGAAATTGCCCCTGTGCGGCCAGCTTGCGGTCCAGCACAATATGACCGTCGAGGATCGAGCGTGCCGCATCGGTGATCGGTTCATCAAGGTCGTCGCCTTCGACCAGCACGGTGATGATCCCCGTGATGGCCCCGGTCGCGCCACACCCCAGTCGCTCCAGCACCGCAGCCATCAGGGACTGTACGGAAGGCGGATAGCCCCGCGATCCGGGTGGCTCGCCCAGCAGCAGTCCCAGCTCCCGCTGTGCCATCGCCAGACGTGTCAGGCTGTCCAGAAAAAACAGCACATGAGCGCCGCGATCACGGAATTCTTCGGCAATCGTCACCGCCGTGAGCACGGCTTTGATGCGCATCAGTGGCGTGCGATCGGACGTGGCGACGACGACCACCGAACGGCGGCGGCCCTGCTCGCTGAGACAGTCCTCAATGAACGGCCGGACTTCACGTCCGCGTTCGCCCACGAGGGCAATCACGTTGATATCGGCATCCGCCCCTTTGGCAATTTCGCCCAGCAGGGTGCTTTTCCCGACACCGCTGCCGGCAAACAGCCCGATCCGCTGGCCGCGCCCCACGGTCAGCAGAGCGTCGATGGCCCGCTGCCCCGTGACCAGCGGCTGCGTGATTCGCTGCCGCTGCATGGCTTCCGGAGCGCGCGAGGATTCTTCGCGCCACCGTCTTGTCCGCAGGGGACCGGAGTCATCGGAAGGACGGCCGATTCCGTCCAGCACACGCCCCCGCAGCTCCTCGCCCACCGGCACCATCCTCCGCTGGCCGAGTCCGGTGACGATCAGTCCCGGCTGAAGTCCCGCGATGCCGTCATAACACATCACCTGGGATTCCGATTCATCGAACCCGACGACTTCACCAGGAATATGCTCCCCCCCGGGCAACTCGATCTGGCAGGTTTCACCCACGGATGCCGTCAGGGATGCGCGCAGCAGGCCGCGCACACTATGCAGTTTTCCGGCGTTTCGAAAAACGCGGCCACGAGCGATTCTGCGGGACATCCCGGGTATGTCGAGACTAAGTGGCATCGAGGCTGTCCTTCCAGGAACGGCGAATTACTTCCAGACGGCTCTCCATGTCGGAGACCAGCAGGTTCCGACCGGCCTCAACGCGACAGCCGCCGCGCGTGATGCTGGCGTCAGCCACAACCGTGACGTACTCCGGAAGTCCGCCCGCGGTTGAGTTCTGCAGCAGGGTCTGGAGCAGTCGGTGGTCAGCCGGATGAAGTCGCACCAGAACGGCCTCGGGCGCCTGCAGTTGCTGCACGGCGGCCTGTACAAGTTCATTCACGGCAAACTGATCAGCACGGACAATGGCTCCCGTGAGCCAGGCAGCTGCGACGACCGCAAGGTCCACAGCCGCCTCCTGCAGTTCCGCCAGCAGTTCCTGCCGCTGCCGGTGCAGCGCAGCGAGTGCGGCCGAGACTTCCTGCAGCAGGCCGGACGTTCTGCGACTTTCCTCCAGCGCTGCGGAAGTCGCCTCGTCCCGCAGCGCCAGCAGGTCCTCAAGGGACTCCTGTGACAGGCTGGTTTTTTCCGCCGGTACCGGCACCTCCGGCTCAGCGGGTGAACTCGACGAACCAGATTCCGGTACCGCTCCTGCTCGCGTACTGAGTCGCGATGGTGAACGTGGCAGATGAATTCGCATACGGGTCATATCGTGTCTGTCGGTGATGCAGATTCGGCGGTGACGGACGTGGCCAGGGCAGACACGGCGCTCGTCCGGGAGCCGGATACTGAGTCCATGCGGGGATTATTCGCTTTCCTGATCGATGCGGGCGATAAGTTCTGCCACCGTCTGGCGAGCCTGCAGCACGCGGGACTCCGGGACCCGCGTCTGAAACTGCATTTCCTCTTCGATCGACTGACGCGCTCTGCGGGAGAGATTTCCCAGCACCGCGTCCTTCAGTTCCTGTGGTGCTTCAAACAGCGACGTCGTCAGAGTCGTGGTATCCACCTCGCCCAGGATTCGCTGCATCATGCGGGGATCCAGCGTCAGCAGGTCCTCGAAACGATACATCTTCCTGAGCAGCGCGGCATTCAGCTCGGCATCTTCTTCTTCGATCGCCGACAGCATGCTCATACGGTACGAGCGGGGAACGGAGCGAAGAACATCCGCCAGCCGATCCGCGTGATCGCGTCGGTCGGGAGGTTCGGACGAAAGCGTCGCCCCGCGCTGCAGGGTCGCACGTGCGATCCGATCAACCAGAATCTGCGGTGCATGCTGTTCCCGGCTGAGTTCCTTGACCACACTGCGGCGGTAGTCTTCCTTCATCAGACTCAGGGTGTCGGCGGCCAGTTTGGGCGGAAGATGACTCATCAGGATGGCTGTGGTGCGGGATTGTTCCGTTTCCAGAGCCTGCGCCAGCTGATAGGTGCTGAGTGACTGCAGATCCGTGACGGGCTCGCCCGTCAGGCGGAACGCCACTGCGCCGGCCCCGGCATCTCCGTCGCCGATTTCAGGCTGCGAACCGGATTCATCGCCGCTTCTGCCGGAGGACAAGGACGAGCCGAGACTGATCGCGGTCCGCGCGAACCGGAAGAACTGGTCAAAATCGTCCAGCAGAGCCCGCTGCTGCGTGGCTCGCAGAAGGTTCTCCGACGGCGACTTGCTCATGCTCGCCCGCAGCCGCGCAGCCTTGTCGGGCGGAAGTCGGGCGAGTACCTTTTCCGCCACATCTTCGTCCAGGAGCTGGAGCAGTTCGATCGTTTGTCGCTGACGGTCCATTCCGGATTCTCGTGGTCTTTCTCAGTTTGAGTGGTTCAGGCGGCGCGCCGCATTCCCGGTCCCGATGCCACCGGTGCCGCCTCTGGCGCTTCTCGCTCCGATTCGCCCAGCCAGGCCGCCAGAATACTGGCCACGACCTCGGGATTCGCTCGCGCCTGTTCCGCGATCGTCTGAAGCCGCCGCATGTCAGCCACCGACATGGCGTCTTCCGGTGCTACCGTGACGACAACTGGTTTCAGCCGGCGGATCACCAGCAGGCAGATCACCAGCGCCACGACTGCCGCGACGCACAATGAGACAGACTGAAGCAGAGTCTCGTTCGTCTGCCAGAACGATCCCGTCAGAGGAGCGTCCGTGAGGACCTCATCCGGAACCAGTCTGGCAACCATGAGCTGCATGGCGTCGTTTCTTTCCGCGTCGAAGCCCACCGCCAGCTTGATGATGTTCTCGACTTCGGTCTGATCGGGACCGGTCAATGTGACCTCTTCCTCTTCTCCACCAGTGTCGGCCGCGTCCCCGTTGGCAGATCCGTCAGCACCTGTCCCCGCGGCGGCCGACAGGTCCACGATGGCGGCAATCGTGAGCCGCACGATCTTGCCCGGCAGGTCGTGGTACACAGCCGTCGTCTCGGGCGTGATGTACTCCGTTGTCACAATTTTCTTCGTGGACGGCCCGCTGCTCGCATTGGCGGACACATCAGCACCGCTGTTGGCCGCTGCCCCGACGGGTCCGTCGGGCACCCGCCGTCCGCCCGGTTGTGTTTCCGTATTCAGTGTCTCCTTCGTTGCGACCTTCTGGTCCGGATCGTAGCGCTTTTCCGTCAGTCTGCTGTCCCGGAAGTCGATGTCGGCCGTCACCTTGACCACCGCCCGACCAGGGCCCAGCAGCTCGGACAGCATGGCTTCGGCTTTCAGTGACAGCGCACTCTCAATCTGCTGCTGATATTCCAGCTGACTTCCCATCGAGTTGTTTGATCCGGGCTGGGTGGCGTAGGGACGTCCTTCGTTGTCCAGCAGCGAGACATTCTCCGGCGTCAGACCTTCCACAGCGCCGGCGACCAGCATGATGATGCTCTGCGCCGTCCGAGTTGTGAACATGGAGTTTGCGGTCGGTGTGACGATCACGCTGGCTGTGACGGGCGTCTTCTCGACAAAGAAGGGCGACGGCATCGGCTGACTGATATGGACCGTGGCAGAACGCACGCCCCGGATCTGCGAGATCGAACGTGCCAGACGCTGTTCCCGCTGTCGTCGCCGCCGCTCTTCTTCCTGATTCGGCGTGGGAAACAGTTCGCTCCCCATCCCCGAACTGCCGCCGTCGCCATCCTCCTCCGACTCGAACTCCCGAGCCAGTGCCATCCTCGCGCGACTGACATCCCGCCGCGCAACGGAAATCGCGGACCCCGAAAAATTCATCTGCCAGCCGATCTGTTCCGTGTCGAGGATCCCCGCGGCTTTGGCCGATTCCTGAGGATTCAGGTTGCTGCGGACAATCAGATACTCCGTTCGCGTGGCCCACATCAGGGTGCCGCCAACCAGAACGATGCACGCGACAGCGGCCGCTGTCAGACCGATCCGCTGACCCGGCGACCAGCGTGACCACAGCCCCTTCAGTTGCGCCCACAGGGTTGCCAGAAACTGCATCGCTCTCTGCCCCTCCTTCGTTCACCCATCCTGACTCAATTCAGATCAGATCAGTTCAGATCAGTTCAGACCTGCATCCGCATGATTTCCTGGTATGACGCGATCAGCCGATTTCGGATCTCCATCACCAGCCGAAACGCCAGATCCGCACGTGATGCCGTCAAGACAACGTCATGCAGACTGTCCGTTTCCCCGGCAACCAGCTGCCGCACCGTATCATCTGCTGCCGACTGCTGCTGATTGGTGTCGTTGACGAACCCGCGGATCAGCTCGGAAAACGGCATTTCACCCGGCGACCGCGAAGCTGAACCGCGCGAAGCCGTCGAGTGTTCTGGTGCGGAGAGTGGAACCTGCGGAAAACCGGTCGTTAAACCCTGAACTGCCATCACCGAATGCCTCTGAGCAGCGACAGCGACTGCTCGGCCAGCTGCCGAAACGTCTCCATCGATTTCAGATTCGCCTCGTACGCCCGACTGGCGGTCACCAGGTCGACCATTTCAAAGGGCAGGTTAATGTTGGGAATCGTGACGTAGCCTGATGCATCCGCATCCGGATGGCCCGGATCATGCACTTTGGGAAGCGGTGACTGGTCCGGCGTAACCGCTGCGACACGTACGCCCCGGAGACCTTCCGCGCTGCCGCTGCCGGGATCCGTGTACTGATCCATCGCCGTCGCGAAACTCACCCGCAACCGGCGATAAGCACCACCGTCGGCCGATTTGGTCGTATTGATGTTGGCGATATTGTTGGCCGTGACCTCCATCCGACGTCGCTCGGCCGCCAGACCGGAAGCACTGATTTCCATCCCTGACAGAATCTGATTCATCGACATTCTGAAACTCCTCCGTCGTCCTAAGTCCCCTCAATCGCCAGCCGCATCTGATTCAGTTTCGTCCCCAGCAGTTGCAGATAGGCCTGCTGCAACAGGGCGTTCTTATTCATCTGACCGATTTCCTGGTCCATATCCACATTGTTGCCGTCCGCCCGGGCCAGCAGCCCCGGCGTCTGGTAAATCACGGGCTTCGCCGCGTTCGTGACGTTGTTATTCTGTCCCAGTTCGGCCGCCAGCTGGCGTTCGAAGTCCACGTCCAGTCGCAGGAAATTCGGAG
>SYLK01000889.1 GCA_005809115.1 Planctomyces sp.
ACCCAGGCCAGAATCGCCAGACTGCCAGCCAGCTGAATGATCGCTCGCCACGGATTGAAGATCATGCCGAAAACCAGCTCGCCGACACTCCCTCCGTCCTCGCGCAATATCGACGCCACACCTCCCGACCGAAGCTCCTGCACACGGTGCAGTGGCAGCCGCACCGTATGCTCAAAGACCCGGCGCCGCACGTTCAGCTGGATCTGCTTCGAGATCAGAGTCGCGTACCAGCGACCGACAATATGGATCCCGAGCTTCACCAGAGTCACCAGCGAGACCGCCACCACAACCCACAGCAGCAGTCGTTTCGGTGCCGCCAGCGATGGAAACCGCCCCAGAACATCCGGCGGCAGCGAACGGCCACCCAGACCATAGTCAACAATGAATTTCGTCCCCGCAGGCGGCAACAGTCCCAGCAGCGTCGAGACGGTCACGGACAGCAGGACTCCGCCGATTGCCAGACGTCGCGGGTACAACAGCCGCAGAAATTCGCCCACCAGCTCCGTCGCCGATCGAACGCGGTCCTTCGCGCTGCGCACGTCACCACTGGAGTGGATGCTGCCGCCCGGCAGCTCGCGACGCCTGACCTTGCGGCGAAACTGCTCGAACCGCGGCCGGCTGGCAATCACCGGACGACTGCCACGAACAGGTGTCTGTGGCGCGGTCCCGTTCCCCGTAATTCCTGCTGATGATTTGTGACCCATCCCTGCAGTATAGCCGAAATCTACTCCGCCGGCGATTCCACAGACCGCGGCGGCAGTTCAGAGATCACAAGCAAGGGACTGATGCGGTCCAGAGTCGTCGCGCCAATTCCGTTTACCCGTGTCAGATCATCAATCGAATCAAACGGCCCGTTCAGCTTCCGGTCGGCCTCAATCCGATGCGCCAACCCCGGGCCGATTCCCTCGAGCTGCATCCAGTCGATCCAGGTGGCACTGTTCACGTCCACTGTGAACAGTCTCTGGTAGTTCGCACCCCGGTGAATCACCAGCGGCTCGGGGCGCGTTCTGACCGCGACAATCCACTGCACGCTGAAGACCATCAGAAACACGGTCAGCAGAATCTGCAGGAATCGACGGTTCTCAGCCGTGATGCCCAGCGTGTGACGTGGCGCCAGATCAGAACGCAGCGGCACCAGTGAACCCGCAGCGTCCCGCGACACAGCCACTGGCACACGATCCACCCCGGCGATGTCCGAACCCCCGGTATCAGCGCCAGCAACGTCTGAGCAGAACTCGGCATTACTCCGCACACCACCGCCGCTGGCACCACCGCCGCTGGCGCCACCGCCGCTGGCGCCACCGCCGCTGGCGCCACCCGCTCGCGGAATATCCTGCCGAGCCGCACGACTCTCGCCGCTGATCCCTGACATGATCATCTCCCTGACACCGCCATCTCCCTGACACCACCATTTCGCGTTCAGGCTGTCTGTCATTGCTGCTGCGCTGCAGGGACACCCGGTGGCGCAGGTAACCCTGCCCAGTCAGGATCAGCGAACGAGTCATCCCCGGGGCAGATCATACGTCAATGACGTCCGCTTGTCCCACTCATCAGCCACGGCCTGCGCACTTACCATGCGTCTGAGTGGAACATGCGTCTGAGTGGAACATGCCTGAGTGGAACGTGGTACCGCTGCGCTGGTACCTGGTGGCCGGTAAGCTGACGAGCGTGGACAGTCGCTGATCTCGGTCCGGTTCTCAGCGTGATCGCACGAAACGAACGGCCAGAGATTTGATGGCGACGGTCTGAGCGGGCGACGGTCTGAGCGATTTCTGCGAATCCAGGCACACAGTCGTCCAGTGCATCACCGCACTTGACGAGCGGCAATGCCCCCTGATCATTCACCGGCTCGCTCAGTGCAGACCCGGGCCGCGTGCCGCATTTCGGGGAGCCTTCGGGAGTTCCTGCGCGCTGCGGCCCACCGACTCAGCCGGAGTCATCCCCGTGCATCCCATCCTGCCCTTCCGCACCCCTGTCCGCCCCATTCCTCCTCCCTCTGACAGGTACGATTCCACTCAGGAACCTGCCTTCGAACTCTGCCAGCAAATGCTGTGCCCCCAGGCCCCCGTGTCCCCAGAACCCCGTGGAAGGGCGCTGGCCATGTGGCTGTGGCGGACGGCTTGACAACCGCCTGGGGGTAGCAGATGCTCTTCGCTGAATTCTTCAGACGCCCGGCAGGTAATGAAATATGTCACCGTTTACGCGCACGTAATCGTTTACTGGCAAAGGAGGGGGACAGGCACATTTCCCCGAGAAACACGCACGGCCACAACAAGATCAAGCGACTCATGTGAGCGAAAACGCCGGGAAAACGAGCCGGACACCGGCCCGTGAACGGCTGCTGAAATTCTGGTTTTTCGGCGCAGATTCCTGCCCGTCAGCCGCAGGGCGACGAGCCGGTTCCTGCACCACGAACCGGGTGTGTCCTCTGTCCGCTTGTCCCCCGACCACTCGCCCCCCGACCACTCGCCCCCCGACCGCTGAATGGGTCATGGGCAATGCCCGCACCAGGAGAACTCCGCGATGCCCGCCTCACAGATCGTCGTATTTGTTCATGGCTGGTCGGTCAGAAGCACCGACACCTATGGCCGCCTGCCCGACCGACTGAAGGCCGAAGCAGTCGCTGCCGGGCTCAGTATCGACGTCACACACGTTTATCTCAGCAGGTACGTCAGCTTCCGGGATGAAGTCCGCGTGGAAGATATCGCCTCGG
>SYLK01000890.1 GCA_005809115.1 Planctomyces sp.
GGGCGGACTGAACGATTTCGGTGCGGTGTCGGATGACGGCTTCACGCTCGTCGTCGGAGGCGGCGAGCTTCTCTGCGGCGGCGACGAAGCTGAGTGCGGGATCGTACTGTTCGGCGCGGGCGTGGTACTCGGCCGCCTGTACCTGGAGGCGAAAGTCGCGAGGATCCAATTCGCAGGCCACGGCGATTTCCCGCACCGCCTGATCGAGGTACCCGAAGCAGTAGCAGATCTCTGCCAGACGCGTCACATTGATGGCGGTTCGCCGTGAACCGGCGGCGATCGCGGTCCAGGTCTGCAGCGGAACATCGGGCCGCGTGCGTTCTGCGTTCTGAAACGCTTCCATCGCCACCGCATCGGCACCGCGCTGCGATTCCAGCATCCCCAGCAGCATCCAGCCGGCACCGTCCTGAGGATCAGCGGTTGTCCGTTCCCGCAGGGACTGCAGCAGTCGATCGAGTGTCCCGAACTCAACGTGGTGCCCATACACCCAATCGAGCGCGGTGCCACGCCGCGGACTCTTCCGGAACACACCGAGAAATCGCTCCGCGGTCTCGGCCTGCCGCTGCTCTTCCTCGGAGAGTTCCGTCTCCGATACGTCCGTGGCCGCGTCCGGGGCAGTGGCGTTCTGGACCGCGGCGTTTTGGGCCGCGGGGCTGGTGTTCGCGGCATCGTTGCTTTCGGCCTGCAGGAGCGCGGTACCGCCTGCCTGGCAGAGATTCGATCGGTCGCACGGCTGGCTCCACAGCTCGCAGGGCATCAGCCAGAGCAGCGGCAAGTACAGGGTTCCTGGACGCACGGTGAATCTCCCTGAGGCGGTGGCGAAACCAGCGTGTTCACGGGCCGGGGACCGGCTCCTGTTTCCGCCGAAAACCCCTGGGCGCGGGTGGCTGACTGCGACCCGGTCCATACATCGTTCGGTGAAACTGTGTCTGTCCCCTGGTCTGGCCCCTCGTCTGGCCGTTCCCTCGTCTGGCCGTTCCCTCGTCTGGCCGCGCACGGAGATACCAAAAGTACCCGGAATATTTTCTAATTGCTGGACAGAACAGTGGATTCGTCCGACAATCCCCTCCGGCGATGAGGATGCTCTCAGTCAGGGTGTGCGAGTCATACACCCTGGACTGGTGTGCTGCCTGAAATTACCGGGTGTCCCCGTGATCGACGCCCGCGACTCGAGTGCGACAGCTTCGGCCCGCTTATGAACTCCGACGACCAGCTCAGGTTTCAACTGGATGAATTTCGGAATGACTTCCTGCGACTTCGCGCCGAGATTTCGCGTGTGATTGTCGGCCAGCGGGAGATCCTGGATGACACACTGATCTCTCTGATCGCGGGCGGCCACGTGTTGCTGGAAGGTGTCCCGGGTCTGGGCAAAACACTGACAGTGCGGACGCTGGCCGATGCGCTGCATCTGCAGTTCCGCCGCATCCAGTTTACACCGGACCTCATGCCGGCTGACCTGATCGGTACCAACGTCATAGCGGAGGGAGCCGACGGACGGCGCGCGTTTGAGTTCCAGCGCGGCCCGCTGTTCGCGAACGTGCTGCTGGCTGACGAGATCAATCGCGCCACGCCCAGGACGCAGTCTGCGCTGCTGGAAGCGATGCAGGAACACTCGATCACGGTGGCCGGCGTGACGCACCAGCTCACGGAACCATTCTTCGTGATGGCGACTCAGAACCCGCTGGAGATGGAGGGTACTTATCCGCTGCCCGAGGCTCAGCTCGATCGCTTTTTCTGCAAGCTGCTGGTGAAGTATCCGCGGGTCAGTGAACTGGAAACGATCCTGGACCGCACGACGGAGTCGGAGCAGCCGCGGTCCGAACCGGTGCTGACCGGCGAGCGCATTCTGGAAATGTCGCGTCTGTCGCGTCGGATCCCGATCGGGGCTGACGTTCGCCGCTATGGAATCGCTCTGGTGATGGCCTCACATCCGGAACATGAACTGGCTGTGGCGGCGACCAGGAAATACGTGCGTTACGGTGCCAGTCCACGAGGGCTGCAGGCGCTGATTCTGGGTGCGAGGATCCGCGCGATCCTGGACCACCGTTATCATGTGGCGCGAGACGATCTGCGCGTCATGGCAGCTCCCGTCATGCGTCACCGCCTCATCCTGAACTTCGAAGGTCAGGCGGAAGGGATCAGCGCTGACGAAGTCATCCGGCGGATCATCGCGAGCCTTCCGGAAGATATTCCCGCCACAGTGTCCTGATCGCTGCACGCATTTCTCTGTCTGCGGAATCCAGTTCCGATGCTGTTTCCTCCTGATTTTCTGACGCGACTGGAATACCTTTCGATCATGTCGAAACGGGTGTTTCGCGGATCACTTCTGGCACAGCGCCGCACGGTCCAGACCGGGTCGGGGATCGAGTTTGCGGAACATCGGGAGTACAACCCCGGGGATGACCTGCGATATCTGGACTGGAACGTGTATGCGCGTCACGGCGACCTGCTGCTGAAACGACTGCAGGAGGAACAGGATCTGCGTGTTTACCTCCTGCTGGACTGTTCTCGCAGCATGGCGTTCGGTAACCCGGTGAAGTTTGATCTGGCCCGCCAGCTGGCGGCCGCTCTGGCGTATATTGCGCTGGCTGATCTGGATCGCATTTCCGTGGTACCGTTCTCTGAGGGCCTGCTGGCCGAATTTCCCATGACTCGCGGCAGAGCGGGGATCCTGCCGCTGATGCGATTTCTGACGGATCTGACGACCACGGGAACCGATACACACCTGAGCCATGCGGTTAAGGGGCTGCTGCACCGCGGTCCCCGGACCGGGCTGGCCGTGGTGATCAGTGACCTGTTTGACGAACATGGGTTTCAGACAGGACTTGATCAGCTGCGATATCGCCGCTTTGACGCGCACGTGATCCAGATCCATGATCCGCGGGAAGCGAATCCCGCACTTCTGGGTGACGTGGAACTCGTCGACATGGAATCCGACAGTGTCCGTCGGGTCACAATTACCGAAAAGAACATCCGCAGGTATCGGCAGCTGTTCAGCGCACATCAGCAGGCAGTGCGGGACTATTGTCGAACCTGTTCTCTGGGCTGCACACAGGCTCCTTCCACGATGCGCTTCGATGACCTGATCCTGAGCATGATGAGGGAATCCGGAGCCCGACAGGCGAACTGAGAACCATGTCATTTGCTCAGCCCATCGCGTTTGTCCTGTCAGCTCTGGCGCTGCCGATCATCGCGTTTTACATCCTGAAGATCCGACTGCGGCGAGTCCCGGTGTCGACAAATCTGTTCTGGAGACAGATCTATGACGAGAAGCCGCCGCGGTCGATACCGGAGAAGCTGCGTCACCTGCTGTCCCTGCTGGCGCAGCTGCTGGTCCTGTTGCTGCTGGTGCTGGCCGCTGCCGACCCGTATTTCTCGGATCAGCGTCTGCGATCGCGTCGCATCGTCCTGATTGTGGACAGTTCTGCGAGTATGCGAACGGCCGACGTCCGGCCTTCGCGTTTCGACGCTGCACGGACCGCCGCCCACGACGTCATCAGCAGTCTGCGGCATGGGGACGAAGTCGCCGTGATTCTGGCCGGAAGTCGTCCGGACGTGGTCGAGGGCCTGACGTCTCACGCACCCACGCTGCGGCGGACGGTGGACGGGCTGTCTCCGACGGACAGTCCCGCGGACCTTGCGGCCGCTGTATCACTGGGACAGCGACTGATCGGGAGCGATCCGCAGGGACAGGTGATCGTGCTGACCGACGGCTGTACTCAGGTATCGCCGCAGCTCGCGTCGTCGCCCGCGTTGTCGCCGGTGGCGTCAACTCCGCCTGTCGCGCCGTCGCCCGACGCGCCGTCGCCCGACGCGCCGTCGCCCGACGCGCCGTCGCCCGACGCGCCGTCGCCCGACGCGCCGTCGCCCGGCTCATCGTCGCCCACGTTATCGGTGCCGACCGTGACCTTTCGCTGTTTTGGCACGCCGGCTGCCAACATCGGGATCACACAGTTCCAGTCGCGCCGCAGCCATGCCGATCCTCTGGGTTACGAAATCCTGGTTGGCGTGCGAAACGCCGCCCCGAACGCCGTGCA
>SYLK01000891.1 GCA_005809115.1 Planctomyces sp.
AGTGATCGTGTGAGTGATCGTGTGAGTGATCGTGCCGTGGTGCGGCCGGAGAAGGCTGTCCTGCGGGTGCGATTATCGCCGAATTGCGAATCTGGTGGAATGCCGATTCCGCGGCCCGATAAACGTCCCGCAGCGCGATCTGATGTTCGCGTGCAACGGCGGCGCAGTCTTCGAATTCCGGTGCGAAAGTAGGCGAACACCCCTGTTGGTGGCCACACTTTCCGCGTACGGGCCCCCAGGGCGTCGTGACCACAACTTGTTCGCGGCTGCGAATACTGCGTTCCAGAGTGAGTCGTCGGACGCCCAGAGTCGCGGTTTCGGAAAACACGATCTGTTCCACTACGTCACAATGGTCCGGGCGGCACAGAACGCTCAGAATGACCCCCGGACGATCCTTCTTCATCTGCACCGGTGTCACGTAGATGTCCAGCGCCCCCGCCGCGACCAGTCGCTCGCGGGTGAATCCGATGGTTTCACCCGTCACGTCATCCAGATTGGTTTCCAGCAGACAGATAACTTCCCGATCAGTCGCCACTGCGGCGGTCCCCACGAAAACTCGCAGGATGTTGGCGCGGTCCGGGAAGACCATGGTGCCGGCTCCGGCCCCGATGGAATCGACCGTCATCGGCGGAAGGGGGCCGTAAGCATCTGCGAGTGTCCGCACAATGGCAGCACCGGTGGGTGTGGTGAGTTCTGCCGCGATCGGAATACTGGCCAGGGGGATGCCTCTGAGCAGTTCTGCGGTGCCGGGAGTCGGCACGGGACAGATTCCGTGATCAATCGAAACGAACCCGCTGCCGGGCGGCACTGGATGGCAGATCAGTCGGTCGATCTTCAGCAGATCGAACGCGACCGCAACTCCCACGATATCAACGATGGAATCAACGGCTCCCACTTCGTGAAAATGGACTCTGTCGACCGTCGTACCGTGCACGCGAGCTTCCGCTTCGGCCACAGCCAGAAACATCTGGCGGGCCAGAGACCGCTGGCGGGCTGTCAGCAGGGGACTGCCGTCAAGTATGCGGCAGATGTCCGGGAAATTTCGCTGCACATTCTGGCGGGGATGATCTACGAGGACGTGCAGTGCGCGAAAACCATTCCGGATGACGGACTCAATGCGGAGCTGCACATCCGGCAGACCGAGCGACTGAATTGCGGACACCACGGCTGCCCGGTCAGCACCCGCATCAAGCAGGGCCGCCAGGGCCATGTCACCACTGATTCCGGTCGCACACTCCAGCCAGGCAATTCGCATCAGTGAAGTCCTGCGTGTAGTCGGACAAAGCGCTTCCGATATTCTCACAGACTCCTGCTGAATCTGCGACCGCCGGCGCGTTCTATTTCTTTGCCGCTCCCTGAGCGCGAATCTGATCCAGCGGTGACCCGCCTGGCACAGCTGCCGCTTTGGGCGGAGCAGGTTTCTGGCTGGTGTCCGGTTCTGCTGCAGGACCAGCGGCATCAGCCGGCTTTGCGACTGCTGGTGCTGCCCCGGTTGTGGCAGCCGAGGCGTCGGAATTGCGAGCACCGCCGGACGGTTTTCCCTGTGCGCGGATGGCGTCCAGCGGCGAAGTTCCGGCAGGAGTGGCTGGCTTCGCGCTGCCTCCGGCCGCACGAATCTTGTCCAGGGGTGAACCCGCAGTGCCTGCGGCGGCAGGACGGTCGCCCCCCGTTTCAGGGGCCTTGCTCCCGGCTCCCGCCGCGCGAATCTTGTCCAGGGGTGAACCCGCGGCCGCTGGTTTTGCCGCAGCGGCTCCGGCGGATCCGGCCGCCCGGATCTTTTCCAGCGGCGATCCACCACCACCGGCAGGCTTAGATGAGGTGGCAGGAGGTTTAGCCGCCGGAGTTTTTGCAGCAGGTTTAGCCGCGGACTTCTCCGCGGACTTCTCCGCGGACTTTGCCGCGTGTGCATCAGCGGACTTCGCCGGACGTGGCCCGTCCACCACTCGCAGAAACCCGGGGTCGATATCGTACCACCCAATGTCGACCGTGCTGTCAAACTCAACCAGGGCACGGCAATTCATATTCACCGTCTTGACCTTGCCGGTGAACTCCGCGAAGCGTTTCAGTTCCGGCACGCCGTCGGTCACCACAACCCATTTGTCGGTCAATTCCCGCTTCAGTCGCTCTGCTCGCTCAATAGACATCGTAGTCCGACGTTCCTGTTGCTGACCCTGAAAAAGCACGACGGGACGCCATCCCGTGTGTGGGGAAATCATTCTCATCCGGCCATGACGATACGCATTCTCGCCCAACACAGTCTGCGATTCAAGTCGAGAACGGCGGTTCTGGTCAGCGGTTGCGGGGGCTCAGTGAAACGTCCGGCTGCGATGGAGATCCGCGGCGATGGACCGTGAGTTCGCTCCGTGGATCATGCCATTGCGATAAATCTGCTGCGGACTGCCCCAGGTCACGCTCGCCTGCTGTTGTGCGATCAGAATCTGCGGCGAATTGTAGGCTGCCACCACCATCTCCGACAGATTCTGCTCCCGCTCCAGAGCGCTGCTGCCAGCGATGTGGTTGTACAGATCGGCCGGCGAGGTGAGTGAAGCCATCGTGGTGAGCGTGAATCCGAATCGCGCCACCCAGGGTCGTCGCTGATTCACGCAGGCCTCATCCAGGATCCGGCGAATTTCTCGAGCGGCCGCCTCAATCGCGTATTCCGGGATTGTCAGACGTCTCCGCACCATCTCCCGGCTCAGCATTCGCTCGTACTCCGCCGGCGTCGGACACATGCCACCCCCCATGCCCGGAGTACTCATCAGACTGCACAGGCGATTTGCGGTCAGGGCGTCCTGCTGCAGACGCCGCCGGTCTCCCGGAAACTCCACCAGCCGATTCCGCTCTGCCGTGGTCACCTGAATCTGGCCGATTCCCAGTGAGCCGTTCATTCCCAGACGCTGCTGCCAGACGTCAGTCCAGTTGATGTCGGCGAGTTCGTTGAGAATCACCGTGGCCAGAAGTTGCGACGGAATCCCGTGACACGCCGCGCTGCGACTGATCTGCGCTCGATACGCCAGCAGCATCCGCTGATACCACGAATTCCGGTCTGCCGCGGACATTCGGCTCAGCGTCATCACATCCATCGTCTCCAGACCTCGCGGCTGCGGTGCACCGCCGGGAGGGCCACAGGTCAGGGAACTGAGGGAAAGTGATGACATCGAACGCTCCGTGCAGACTCAGAAAGAAGCTCTCGCGGGTCCGTCGGCCAGATCTCGGGATGATACTTCGCCGGCCGGGGTGCCGGTACCGCAAACTGCCCCCGTCTGCCGATCTTGCAGACACCGGTCAGCCACCGGCTGAGGGATCCGGGGAACGCCGGGAATGACACAATCGGATGCCGGATCCTGTCAGGGACGGCTGCCAGGTTTCAGCTCGTAGACGATGTCCGTGGGCGTGCCGAACCGGGCCGGCAGCGGCATGTTGCACCATTCCGGGTCGTCGCCCAGACGCACCTGCCAGCGGCCCTTCAGCGAGATACCGTCATCTCCGGAGAGGAGTCGGGGTGCCTGGTCCGCAAACAGCAGCAGCTTCTCGGGCGCATCCCCTTCGAACCGCAACACCACCAGATTCGCTTCGTCTGGACGAAAATGCCGTGGCGAGACTGGGAATACAATGGGCGGGCCGTACTGAAAATTAATTCCGGCGAAAGTCTGCTGCTCCAACGCGTGTCCGTTGACCCACGCCTCAACGCTGCCGAAAAGGGGTGATGCCGTCACCCACAGCATCGGCTTCACGTCCGGTGACAGATTCTCTGCCGCAACGATCACCGTGCACCGGTACCAGACAACTCCTGCCACAGCCTCCAGCTGCCCACCGGTGACATCGGCCCAGCGCGACGGGATCGGTACGGCAGACCACTGATTCCTCAGCGTCTCAGCCGTCAGCTGCGGGACATCCACGCTCATCACGTCTTTGACCGGACGGGTATCGCCACGGAAGCGAAACGTCTCGCCGCCGATCACCTGGTCGCTCGTGACGGTGGGGCAGACGAATCGTTCGACATGCGAGATGACCAGATCGTTTCCCGTAAAATGATCCACGAAAGGCCAGCGCTGCGGGTTGTACATGCAGTCCGTCATGTCGCGCATCAGCACCACCTGCCGGCCCTGACGGACCATCTGCCGAAGTCCGAACGGCCGACCCAGGACACACATGTTGGTATGCACTCCCGTCAGCACGACGTTTTCAATGCCATGATGCTGCAGGATCCGCCAGACTTCATCGCCCCGATCCGTGATCAAATCCCGTTCCGGATCAATCGTGATCACGGGCGACTGGGCCTGCCATGGCAGAGCGGGATTCCGACCGAGCTGCTGCAGTTCGGCCGCCCATCTGGCGTGTTCCGCCGCCTCGTCGTCGTCTCCGCCATCGGACTGGTCGACTGGCCAGGCGGCCAGTTCTTCACTCGGAATCCGTGAACACCAGTCGGCGATTGCCTCCGGTGCATTGGCCAGCTGAGGAATCTCTCCGACTCTCTTTCGTGCCGGATGCTGCTCATACGCCGGCATACAGTCGCTGGGAGAATGAATGATTATCGCCCCGCGCCGGCGAGCCTCGTGCAGCACTCTGTTCAGCCGCGGCGCGAACTCGGCAAGTCGCTGTACGGCATTCAGGCTGTGGTGTTTGTCCCAGACATCACACACGATAAATGCCGTCCGGGAAGCTGGCCACGTCTCGCTGCGCGACGTCCGGGTGAATCTTTCCCCGCCGTCCGATGCCTGCTGAGATCGCACCTGCCAGCGGAATTCACTCGCCGGCGCAACGCCCGTTTGTGGACCGCATACCAGTCCCAATGCCACTGCCCAGAGGAATCGCAATCTCGGCTCTGTCATAGCTGTTTCCTCACACAAAGAGCTTCGCCGGTCACCCCAGGGCCGCGGTCAGCCCCGATGGCCCCGAAAGCCACACCGCATGTGCCCGGAGCACCGGTTCCGACGTCATCAGGTCATTTCAGGGCAAGTACGTCAGGACCGAATTGTACCGGACGGATGGCCGTCAAGTGTCCTGCTGAGCAGCAATTTTGTCAGTTCCTGCGTCTGGTCGTTCCGCAGGAACTGATGCATCCAGTAACCGATCACGCGTCAGTCATACTGTTTCCATGAGCAAATCGCAGTTAGGACCGGCCAAAAAATCAATTGAACAAATTGTC
>SYLK01000892.1 GCA_005809115.1 Planctomyces sp.
ACCGACGCCAAACGACTTACGAAAACAGCACGCCGAAAAGACTGGGAAAAATTTTCGCCGCCGGCAATTTTCTTCCCAGTTGGGGAAGTTGGGCTAAGCCGCTGGACAGCCGGCCCGAGCGACCCTCCGGTGATTTTTCCCGGCAGCGAGGGGAACCATCAGCGGTCCAGTCAGGCCATCTGTGCTGCGATTGGACTCACGAAGTCGTCCGGCTTGATGACCAGCAGGGAGCAGGGCAAGTCCGGCAGCAGTCGTTCGGCCGTGTTCCCCAGCAGCATCCCGGCAACTCCGCCGCGTGCGTGGGTGGCCATGACCACCAGGTTGATCTTCAGGTCTCGGATGGTATCCAGCACAGTTTCACCGGCGTCCCCTGTGACGACATGTGACTTTACGCCATTCGGCAACGTGCGAAAATCCGTGGCGGCCAGCTGATCCTGCAGCCGGTGTTCTGCATCATCGCGGGACTTGTTCCTCAGTTCTGCCAGGCGTTCCGCAGAAATTCCCGTATGCCTGAGATAGCGATCGGTCGGTTCATCCACGACATGCAGGGCGTGCAGCCGGGATGGCAGTGTCCGTGCCACTGTCACAGACGTTGTCAGAACGTCCTGACCGACCTCGGTCAGGTCAGTGAGGGCAAGAATATCGAGTACCGCGTCATCATCCGGCAGCGGTCGCACCAGCCAGACCGGTCCGGCCGCGTTTCGGATCAACTTGAGGCCCGTGCTGCCAAACAACGCACGACTGACGGCACCCGTATTGCGAGTCCCGCAAATGATCAGAGTATCCGCGGCATTTCCGGCGGTTCGCAGCAGTTCCAGCCACGGTGTCCCGCACGCCACGACGCACGTGACACCGGTCTGCTCGTCAGGCTGATGCGTATACTGGCGGGCCAGATCTCGCAGAACTTCCGTGGCCTCCTGCTGCGCCGTCAACAGGGTGACCTCGGCTTCAGCGAAGGACGAAAACCAGCCCCGCGAGGGCTCAGGCAGAACACTGACAAGACTGACCGGCAGACTGGCAGAGGCCGCGAGCTGAAACGCCTGTCGGACCGCAAACCGCGACGGGGGCTCGAGATTCGCGGCATTCCAGGGCCGCGACGTGGGCATCTCAACGCCCACCAGAATCCTGCGTACAAGATACATGATCCGGTCTGCTCCTGCTGATTCATCAACTGTTCACACCGAGCGGCATTCTTCCTGCCGCGTGCCCGCTGCCGGCGCCCGCAGCGACCCGCGGTCCGTCAGAACGGGACGTCACCGGAACTGCCCGATCCTTTCGGTGAATCGCCGAAATCCGGGTCATCGCCGTCGGGTTCATCGTCATCGTCATCTTCATCGTCGTCGTCCGAGTCGTCGAATTCATCATCGTCTTCAAGGTCGATGTCGGGATGCAGGGGGTCTCCCGGGGAAAAGAAGAAATCGCCAAGTCCCATGGGGACGGCATTGCCACCAAGCGACTGATGCTTTCTCTGAGCCAGTGACTCGAGGTCAGCAGCGTCTTCGCCGAGACAGCGCAGCAGAGCCTCACGCCAGACGTCGTCACGGGCAATCGGGTGATCTGGGTTCTGCGCAATTCGTTTGAGGGCAAACCGCAGCAGATTGATTCCGTCACGCGTCGAAAAGTCAAGTTTCAGATCGTGAGATTCCTGCAGAAAGTCGACCGTCAGACTGAGCATCTGCTGATCAGCGAACGGGAGATGATACTTCAGAATCGCCAGCTCGTCCTGACGGGAGGGATGTCCGAGGGTCAGCGTCGGCTGAAGTCGACTGAGAATATAGTCCGGAATCTCAAAGGTGGATTCATCATCATTCATGGTCACGGCACAGCGAAAGTCGGGGTGCGCGTGGATCGTGATTCCGGCCACAATGGATTCGACGTAACGGCGATGATCGAGCAGCGGGGCCAGGCTTGCCCATGACTTCTCATTCATCCGATTGCCTTCGTCGAGGATACAGATCCCGCCTCGGATCATGGCCGTGACCATCTGCGAGGCGTGATAGGCGATCTTTCCGCTCTCTGCCAGAACAGGCGTGATCAGCAGGTCTTCGGGACGCGTGTCAGCGGTACACTGGTAGATGTAGAGTTCCTGCTGCCGTCGACGCGCTCCGGCGATGGCGAGAGTCGTCTTGCCAATTCCGGGTGTGCCCAGCAGCCGCGGCGTCAACGGCAGGTCGCGGGGATCCACCACCAGCCAGCAGGCCAGCAACTGCTGCAGAACCTCGCCCTGCCCGATCCACTCGCCCTCACTGACATCCGGCGTTGCCAGTCGCAGCGAAATTCCTTCAACCTGGTGAATGTTACTCATGAATCCGTCTATGTTTCGGTAGACATGGCTCGTTGCGATACTGCCACCACATGAGCGCGAATTTCCTGCCGATTGTCAACCGATCGTGGTTCTGGAATCACCGGATCAGCTGGTTCCGCAGCTGACACTCAGCTTCCTGCAGCAACGTCGGTCAGCGCCGTCAATCGCGCCCCTTGCCAGCCGGCGTTCGATCGCGCCCCTTGCCAGCCGGCGTTCGATCGCGCCCCGTGCCAGCCGGCGTTCGCTCGCGCCCCTTGCCAGCCGGCGTTCGATCGCGCCCCTTGCCAGCCGGCGGTCG
>SYLK01000893.1 GCA_005809115.1 Planctomyces sp.
CGATCACCAGCAAATCCTCCTCGAAAAACTCCGACTCAAACTGCCCGCCAAAATAATCCAACGCAAAATGTAGTGTAAACTTTTGGGCTCAAACCGCAGAAAATACAGTGTTTCTGAAACGAGTTGGGGAAGTTGGGTTAGAACCCCTGACAAAACCTCCGTGGTCGCGTTGTTTCGAGGGTGGTCGAGATGCCAGGAAGAGTGACGAGGCGACACATGTCGTCGAGGAGCGATGACGCCGCAGATCGGCCGCTCTCGAAGCAACCCTGCGGGACGTTTGGGGTGACGTCTCAGGCCGCGTCGCTCGTCGGCGACGGGATGTCCCGTCTACTCCTCGCTCCTTGCCTGAATCGTCACCACAAACGTCGCGGCTCACGCAGGTTTTGTCAGGGGTTCTCAGATAACATCGGGCAGATCGGTCATCAATTCGAGCGCCTCAGCATCAACGTCCTTTCTCGGTGCTGGTGCCGAACGTCGGTCAAGCGGCAGCAGCAGCGATTTCTGGCGTGCGGCCGCTTCCTGCTCCGCCTGTGATGTACTGGCCGCCGCTGCATTCGGCTGAGGCGCAATACTCTGCTGCGGTGCCACCGTCTGCGGTGCCACCATCTGCTGAGGCACCATCTGCTGAGGCACCATCTGCTGAGGCACCATCTGCTGAGGCACCATCTGCTGAGGCACCATCTGCTGAGGCACCATCTGCTGAGGCATCATCTGCTGAGGCACCATCTGCTGAGGCACCATCTGCTGAGGAATCATCTGCTGAGGAATCATCTGCTGAGGCACCATCTGCTGAGGCACCATCTGCTGAGGCATCATCTGCTGAGGCATCATCTGCTGAGGCGGCATCATCTGCTGAGGCATCATCTGGTGAGGCATCATCATCTGCTGAGGCATCATCATCATCTGGGGCATCATTCCTGGGTTCGTCGAGGCTGCTGCGGCAGCAGGTTTCGCTTTCTTCAGCGGCTCGACGATGTCAACTCCGGCCGTCTTCGGTTTGGATTTGACATACTTGGCTGGTGCTGCGATTCCCTGTTCGGTCCGATCGGCATCGGCGCGGCTGTCGAGCCGTTTGTCGACGCTTATTTTCTCGGCCTCTTTATTTTCCCGAGTGGTCCGCTGATAGAGTTCCAGCGGGTCTTCCACGAAACAGCGGAGTGAGCGAAAGATGCTCAGGAGTTCGCGCATGTCGGCCGGCCTCTTGGCGGGCTTCTTGGCCAGCATTCGCAGGATGACCTGATCCAGATCGGGGGTGACATTGGAATTGAGGGCCGACGGTGGTGCCGGCAGCTCGGCGAGGTGTTTCTTCAGCAGATCGTTGGGATTCAGACCGGCGAACGGCGGTGATCCGGTCAGCACTTCATACAGCGTCACTCCGAGGCTGTAGATTTCCGACTGGACCGTCGGAGTCTTCTTCAGGATGGTTTCCGGAGCGATATAGGTTCGAGTACCCTTGATTTTACTCTGCTTCCCGCCGACCAGCATCCCAAGCCCCTTGACGACTCGGGATGACAGTGAAAAGTCGATGACTCGGACTTCGCCGGTCTTGTTCACCAGAACATTGTCTGGCTTAATGTCGCGATGAAGCCATCCTTTCTCGTGCATATAGCCATAGACCTGGCAGAGCGCTTCTGCGATCTTTCGGAAACGCGACTGTGTTTCAGCCAGGCTGCTCATAATCTGAGCTTTCAGGCTGGGTGCGCGGAAGAAATCCATCACAAAGAACGCATGGTCACGGTTAATCTCGATACTGTGAAACTGCACGATCGAAGGATGTTCGAAGGATCTGCCGATGCGGTACTCGTGTTTCAGGACGGCGAGGAGTTCCGGCTTCTTTCGGGCGGAGTCCAGCATCAGCTTCATCGCCAGCTGCGTGGGATTCCCGGGCACGGTGACTTCCCAGATCTGCGTGGCGTTCCCGGTGGCAACGCAGTTCCGCAATTCATAACCGCCGACAATCATGGAAGCTTCAGACACGTAAACATCCCCTCTGTGATTCAGCCGCTGATTTTGGCGCTGCCACCGCTGACGTCTGTCCCGCTGCAGTCAAATTATACACATTCGGACCATCCGGAGGCGAAGGGTAATCTGAGATTCGGTGTCTGGGAATCCTGACACCGGAATTGTCTGTCCTGCCTCCGCCTCACCGACAGCTTCCGGGCCGCACAGCCCGTGAGTCCGAAGACGTGTTTTCCGGCAGTTTCCCGAGGAAACGGGCGGTTCTGAGCGGCATGTCAGGATTCCGAGTGCTGACGAAATCCCCGTAATCCTGTGCTGAATTGAATTGTGGTGCGCAGGAGAATCTGACATAGTTCAATTGTCTGCCGATTTGAAAGATGTCGTCAGTCGCCGACGGAATTTGCCATGATGTGGTATTTCTGCAACACTTGACTCGGCCCGCCTGCTGTTCCGCAATTTTGCTCTTGCCAGCCATTTCAGGGGAGAATTCTGATGTCCTTGGAGTTACTCCGCGCCGCAGCGACGCCCGTTCTGAGTGTCGTTCTGGGATGGAGCATGATGTGGGGCGGAACCTGTGGAGTCGTGTCAGCCGCGGCTCCGGACGCGGCTGAACCCGGGGCCGATGCGGCTGTCGGACAGGGCCAGGTCATCAGTTTTTCCGGACTCCTGTCCGAACCCACCGACGGAAAAGACTCGATTCTGCGACGGTTTGACGTTGTGCTGATCCAGTCGGAGCAGCGCGAGTTCTTCTGTGTTCGGGACGATGCTCGCGCCGGGTGCCCATGGCCCGAAAGCTACGGAACATTTCATCGCCAGGACGACCCGACGGCGCTTCAGCCGCACTTGCTGTATCCGTTTCAGGAACATGCCTGGGCGATCAATCTGCCACCGCTCGCCGTTTCACTGCCGGACGGCACGGATGTCGGGACGTCATGGGATCAGGGCGGATGGACCATGACGGTACTGGAACAGCGCCTGATCGACGAATGTGCGTGCTGGGTCGTGGAAGCCCGGGAACGTCGGGGGCGCCGCCAGAACCTCCTGTTTGACGCCGCCTCAGGTGTGCTGCACAGCGCCCGATCCGAAGTCTTCATGGGAAAGGGGGAGAAGTTTCACCTGGATCTGAAGCGTACTGCCACCAACGTGCTCAACGCCGAAGTGGCGGCACCTGTGTCTGAGCTGCAGGACGACCTGCTGGCGCTGCAGAAGGCCCTGGGGCGTCGCCCGGATTCGGAACTGCGGGAACTGACTCCGCGACAGGTGGCAGCTGCGGTGTCATTTCCGGAGCGCCTGCACCGCAAGTCAGAAGGAACACCGCTCCAGGAACTGGTCATGCGCCTGACACTCGATCTGGACCGCCAGAAGAAACGCCTGGCCGCCACCGCCAGCAGAGCTGAAGAAATTATCGATACCGCAGCACCCGAGTTTGCTCTGAATCTCGTCAGCGGCGGTTCGCTCGAGTCCGCTGAACTGCGCGGAAAATTCGTGGTCCTCCATTTCTGGGATTATCGTGACCAGCCACTGGCTGAACCCTACGGTCAGACCGGTTATCTCGACTTCCTGTACAACCAGCGACGCAAGCAGAACGTGCAGGTGCTGGGAATCAGCACCAGTCCCGACTTTCAGAATAACGACGCCCTGGGGCGTGCCCGCCGATCGGTCAGGAAACTTGTGGAATTCATGAATCTGACGTATCCCATCGCCTGGGATGATGGTTCGCTGCTGCGGGCACTGGGCGATCCGCGGGACAACGCGGGGCAGCTCCCGCTGTGGGTCGTGCTCTCGCCCGACGGAAAAGTGGCCCACTATCATGCCGGCTATTATGAGATTGATCTGGCCAGGGGCCTGAAGGATCTGGACGATCTGCTGATTCAGCAGATCCGCAGTTCCACCGGGGAATGATGGATTGCCCTGGCAGCGGAGCGGCCCGAGGGCTGCGATTCAGCTGACCCGGCAGATGAACATTTTCAGATATTCGGTTTCCGGGCACGTGACGAGGATGGGGTGGTCAGCGGGCTGCCCGTGGGATTCCAGAACCTGAAGATCGCGATTGCTCTGACGCGCGGTTTCGGCCAGCATGCCCTGGAAATCCGATCGGCTGACAAGGCCCGAGCAGCTGCAGGTGACCAGAATCCCGCCCGGTCTGAGGACTCGCAGAGCTGACAGGTTGAGCTTCAGGTATCCGTTCAGCGCGCGTTCCAGTCCTCCCTGTGTCCGCGCCATCCGCGGCGGATCGAGCACGACGACATCGAATTGCGACTTCTGCTCCGCCATTTGATCCAGCGCCTGCCGGACATCTGATTTCTGCCAGCGACAACGTTCCGCCACTCCATTCAGTGCGGCGTTGGCGGAGGCCAGCTGGAGGGCTGATTCGGAAGAATCCACTCCCACGACATTCACAGCGCCGCCGTGGCTGACACCCGTGATCCCGAAACCGCCCGAGAAACAGAATGCATCCAGAACCCGTGCGCCCTTCATGTAGCGGCTGGCCGCCAGCCGATTGTTCCGCTGATCCAGGTAGCAGCCCGTCTTTTGTCCGCGCTGCACGTCAACACCGTACTGCACGTCGTGCTCCACGATAAACAACGGCCGCGGAGGCTCCTGGCCGCACAACAGCCCATCCGCGATCTCCAGCCCTTCCGCTTCCCGCATACCCTTCTCGGTTCTCAGCCAGATCCCGCGGGGATTCAGCGATTTCTGAAGTGCCGCGATGATTGCGTCGCGATGCGTGTAGAGCGCGAGACTGGTGAACTGAACCAGAAGAAATCCTCCGTAGTAGTCCACGGTCAGACCGGACAGCCGGTCCGATTCACTGAAAACCAGTCGGCAGCCGGTGACACCGCTCTTCAGATCGAACAGACTGCGTCGTCCGTGAATGGCCTGCTCGATCCGGCCCTCCCAGAACTCCGCATTCAGCAGTTCATCCGGCTGCCAGGAATACAGACGCACACGAATTCGGCTGTGGGCATTATACAGACCGGTGGCGATAAACTTTCGGTCCGAGGTGACCAGGCGGACAATCGTCCCCGGAGCCAGGCCGGCCAGAGCCCCCTCGGCTCCTGGATCCTCGATCGCCCCGGCAAAGACCCACGGATGGCGACCGAAGAAAGGCTGCGCCCGGCGGCTGCGGACGACAACTTCAGGCAACCCGCAGGCAGGTACGGCTTCAGCCACTGGTGGATCGGCGGACATGGTGTGAACTTCAGAGAATGAGGATCTGCAGACAGCACGTGCCCGGCTGGGCAGCACCGGTACCGGTAGTCAGGAACCGCTTCTGAGAACGCGGTTTTCCATTTCTTCGAGATACGCCAGCAGGCGATCCCGCTCGCTTTCCAGATGCCTCACCCGCAGCAATGAACGGACTCGGGTTCTCAGCTCCAGCCGGTTCACCGGTTTCGTCAGGAAATCATCACAGCCGGCTTCCACCGCCTTCTCGATGTCACCCATTTCGTTCAGGGCGGTGACCATCAGCACCGGGATCCCCCGGCGTTCCGGGTCGGCCTTCAGCCGAGCACAGACCTCATAGCCACTCATCCGCGGCATCATGATGTCCAGCAGAATCAGATCCGGATGATGCTGATCAACCATCTGCATCGTCTGCTGACCGTCACTGGCCATCAGCAGCGTATACCCTTCATCGATCAGGTAAGCTTCCAGCAGCTCCCGATTCTGCTGAATATCGTCAGCAATCAGGATTCGGGAACAGGAAGGATCCACTTCCGCATGGGGCATCTGAACGGGCTCCGGTCTGTTCATCTCGCAAGTCATCAGAAAGTCGTCTCGGCAGAATCATAGCCGGAGGATCCCGCGTCGGAAATCTCACGGCAACTCAATCAGACGACTCCTGATCGAAAGACGCCGATA
>SYLK01000073.1 GCA_005809115.1 Planctomyces sp.
ACCGTCTGGCGACGGTAGCAACGGGATTTTTCCTTTCTGCCGCTCGCGCAGGGAACTGTGATCACTCATGGCCTGCGACCGGATTCCAGCGTGATGGGAAGCCGCGTATCCTGGGGCCCCAGTGACACCGTCTGGCGTGTGCGCTTCTCACTCGGCGTGTTCTGGTGACGGATCACGTCGACGACAACATTCCCCGTCGTGACTTTGCCGAACACGAACCGGATCACCGCTGTATACTCGCCGGCCGGTGCCGTGTGGATCACATATTCTTCGATGCGACTGCCGGATTTTCCCGAACCGCTCCCACCGTCCTCGTGAATCAGGCGACCGCCGTTCTTCGTGAGCCGATTCCGATAAGTGCACCGCTCACCACCCGGTTCATCCACCGACAGATCCAGATCGGCTGATCCCGTCCACTTCAGCTGAATCCGCAGATCAATCGCACTGGCTTCGTCGAGGCGTTCACGCGCCGCGGACGCTTCGGCCAGTTTGCCAGACCGCTCAAGTTCTTTGAGGATCTCCTTGACCACAGTTCGCGCTTCGGCATGCAGGGCAGCGTAGTCCTCAGTCCAGACGTGCCGCAGGATTCCGCAGCGAAATGCGACGCGGTCCGCCGGGGACCCCGTCTTGTCGGCAATGCTGCGGCCCAGAAGCCACGGCTCCGGAGCCTCCGGCGCAGAGCTGGTTGCCTGGCGGCAGATCTGCAGGGCTTCCGGATGCGCTTCGAACCGGGACAGCATCGCGGCCGCGATCAGCATCTGCTGGACATTGCCTGCCGCGAAATCCACGCGCGACTGGAGTACCCGATTCAGTTCGGCGGCCGGACGCCCGGCGAGTTTCATTTCCATCGCCAGGATATCGTAGGTCCAGGCCTGGCCATGATCATTTCTCAATGAACTCGACAGGCACTCCACCGCCTGTTCGTAATTCTTCTGGTCATGCAGAGTCAGCACGACCTCCATCAGCAGTTCGGACGAACAGTCGGCAATCTGAAACAGGCGATCCCAGGCCTCCGCGGCAGGCACACCCGACTCGTTGACCTGCCGGATCAGTTCGAGTGCGCGCAAAGAAACCGCGGAACGCTTCTGCGAAGCATCCCGCGGTTCAGGTTCAGCACTGGAACGCGACTCAGGTTTCCCCGAATCACCTAGTTGTTCTGGACTGGTTTTTTTTTGAGTTTTCCGAGGGATTTGTTGGAGATGCCACCGGCATCACCGGCGTCCTGGACTGACAGCAGTTCGGCCGGGACTTCGAACATCCCGCCACCCATGCCACCACCCATGCCACCGCCCATGCCGCCACCCATGCCGCCACCCATCATGCCGCCGCCCATTCCGCCGCCCATGCCTCCCATGCCTCCCATCATTCCGCCGCCCATTCCGCCGCCGCCGCCACCACCCATCATCATGTTCAGGTTGGTGGGCATTACCAGGTCACCCACTTCATAGACGCGGGTGATGAAGTTTTCGGGGAGTTCCGAAGCGGTCACCGTGGTGATCAGCATGACTTCGTTGCGAATCATGTAGGTCAGTTCCGGCTCCTTCGTCTGAGAGAAGATGAGGTCCAGAGCATTCTTGAGCATCATTCCTTCCAGTACGATGTTCTTCACCGTGACGTCTTCAAGCGAAGTCACATTCTCCAGTTCCAGTTCTGCATAGTCGGGAATGATTGTCATACGGAAATCTGAACCGGCTCCCCCGCCGACGTTGCCATAGGTGTTCGTGTAGTGTTCAGCGATCTGTTCGAGGACTTCGCTGAGCGCCACTTCACCCGGGAAGTCGAGTCTTGGGGCCGGTTCCTTCAGCATCTGCCGCAGCCAGTTTTCCGTGGGCTGCTCACTCTTCAGGTTAATGGATTCGTACTTGGATTTTCGTGTCAGTGTCAGCGCCCGCCACACATCAGCCGGCGGATACAGCACCGGCGGCTCGTCCGGGAACGGGACATGCGACAACTCAACCTGATACAGAGTTTCGAGAAACCGGTTGTGACGCAGATGCACCAGCTTGTAGACGCGATCGAGATGATCATTCGCCACGGACATCACCAGGGCCTGCGTTGCCGTACCATTTCCCGGAGACAGCAGGAGAGCATCCCGTGCGACGGCCTGAGCTTCCTCAGCCGCGTTCGCCTCACCTCGGCGGAATCGAACCAGCAGTCCGCGCACGTTATCGATCAGCGTCTGCAGTTTTTCTTCCTCCAGCTCTGTCTGCGTCAGGAGTTTCCGGTGAGCCTCAAGTGTGGCTTCCTGCTGAGCCTGCTGTTTTCGCAAGAGCCGGCCTTTTTCACTCTGACTCTGGACGGAAGCGATGGCAGATCGCACGCGGCGTGCCAGTTCGTCTCGCACATCCGGTTCCACTTCAGCGGTGTCCTCGACTGTTGACAGGACGTCCTTCAGCAGCCCGACGGAATACTCCGGCTGATCAACGCTGGCCGCACGAGCACTGTCAATGGCTTTGTTGACTTCATCTCCAAGTTTCTGGGTCAGCACCTGAATTCGCTGCTCGGCAGCACTGAGTGAATCGCTGGCCGAACCATCATCCGGGCCGAGTGCATCAGCAGCCGATTCCTGACCTGACGTGAAAGCGAAGGGGCTGTCGTTCTGAATCGCCGTCAGCAGTGATGTGAGCATCACATCGGAATCATCCAGACCGGCGGCTCTCTGAGCCACGGTCTGCGCTTCACTGTCACGACCGGAGCGACGAAGCTGATGAGCTGCAACTACTGAAGATTCCACGAACTGCCGGAGATCTGCTTCGGAAGACCGGAGCCCGCTCAGTCCCAGTACGGACGACCTCAGCCCGTTCGATGCGGCTGCCTGATCGTACAGGGCTTTCACTGCCGGACCGACGGTCAGGCACTGCTCTGCCCCGACACGCCATTCCATGACTGTCCCGTTCGTCGTGCTGGCCGTGACAACGACAGTGTCCGTAACGTGACCTTTACCATACACCAGTGTGTGGCGATCGCCCCGGATGGCCACGATGTCCCCGCCAGTGACGGTGTAATTCTCAGGTTTCAGCGTAACATGCGTCAGAATCACAGGCACCTGCTGCAGGCTGCTGACCAGTGTTCCAGTCGCATCGGCGGCCGATGACCCTTGTACCAGAGTCAGCGTGCCACCCGTCTGATTGGCGAGGATGCCGGCGAGCTGAGTGTCCACCTGAGGCCCGAGCAAGGCCGCATGGAAGGACATCTGCTGGGCATGAAATGTCCGGATCATGGATCGGACGTCGTTTTCACTGAGCAGGCCAGCGGCGCTCATGCCGTCACCGATGTACAGGACTGACGACGGTGCTTCGGCTGAGCTGGCCGCCAAAGCTGCCTGCAGAGCCCGCGGCAGATGCGTCGCGCCCAGCGGCGTCCGGTTTCGCAGGGCTTCCACGGCCCCCAGAGCCTCGGTCGAACCAGCGCTGACGAAATGCGGCGTCAGTGGCTCGACGACGGTGTCGGCTGCCATCATCTGAATCTGCAGGTCAGCCGGCAATGCACGGATCACCTGCTCCAGTGTCTGCACACTCAGATCCCGGAACATTCCGGTCTGACTGGCAGAAGTATCAGCCAGAATCACGAGCCGTTGAATTCTGTCCGGTGCTGCAGGTGACCGCAGTGCCAGAGCGAAGTAGTCACCCGACTGCCCGCTGCGATACGTGTGAATCAAAGCTGAGGGGCCGGTTGCATCGGCCGTCCTTTCCACACTGGCAGCCTGGCACAGTGCCGCAAGGCAGACCCCTAAACTTACTGCAGAACCTAGCAAATGCCGCATGAGAAATCCCCTGTGGTACAACTGGCGCCTGTTGCCAAGCTGACGACTCTCAGTCAAAATCCGCAACGAATCACCGCTGCGCAAAGTAGTCTACAGTCGTTCTCGGACAACGTGGAAATGAATTCCCTGCAAAAAACGCCAGATCCGCGATCTGACGAGAAACTTGGGAATTTCCCGCGTTGAATACAGTCCACCTGATAAACTCAGCCAGGCCGCAACCCTCGTCCGCCAACCTGCAGTTCGCATGACCGGCAGGTCTGGCGGAAACCGCAGGAGCCCTCCGGTCTTCGCCTGCTCCGTAACCCGATCCAAAAAAGGGCCACCGGTTCCCGCAGTGAACCCCCCCCGCGCCGGAATTGCCTGCCGGCGGCGG
>SYLK01000894.1 GCA_005809115.1 Planctomyces sp.
GATCACCAGCAAATCCTCCTCGAAAAACTCCGACTCAAACTGCCCGCCAAAATAATCCAACGCAAAATGTAGTGTAAACTTTTGGGCTCAAACCGCAGAAAATACAGTGTTTCTGAAACGAGTTGGGGAAGTTGGGTTAATTCCGACACGGAAAGATTATGTCACAATCTCACCACCAGGAGTTGATTCCGGAAAAAAGCGGCCCGGCCGCAGGGCAATTTCTGCGGGCTGAGACAGAGTAATCATGGGGACATTCCCGATGATCCGGCTGCCGCAGCGCCGGCCAGCAGATTGCACGGTCACAAAACCTGCACGGGCATTGCATCCCGTATTCTGCATCAAATCGTGGCAACGCGCATTTTCTGCGTACGGCGGCGGCGTGACGGCCATTTCGGCCGCCCGGCATGTTGTCAGGTGTGCAGTGTTCCGAAAATCCCTGCCGGACGCACTTTTTGATCCAGATCGTGGACCAGTTGAAGGTCACAATCGCATCCGGAGCCTTTTGACCAAAGCCCGTCCCGGCCGGATACCGATATCTCGATCATGGTTCGGCGCGGTGCCGTCCCGGAACCGCGCCCGCGCCCGATGCAGGATTCCCGCACGCTGTGCGAAGCCACCAGGTGTTCGCAAACACGGAGCAACACATGTCTGAACAGTCACTCAGTCAGTATTCTGATCAGCTCAATACGCCGGAAGTCGACGAGTTTGAAGAGATCAGCAGCGAAGAAGTGGACCGCGTGGTGGAAGCGCTGGACCATCTGATCGAGATCGTCCAGAGCGAAAACATCAAGCATTATCTGGAAGAAGCGGCCAGCAGCATCTATTTCCTGGTCTATGAAGAGGAACAGAGTGCCGCAGACGGGACGACCGGTCTGGAACACGCAGCGTAGTCCCCGGATTCATCCGTGGCGGACAGGGATCGGCTTGGGACCGGCCAAAAAATCAGTTGAACAAACTCATGAAAACTTCGGCCGCATGAGTCCTGCGCCTGGAATTCGGATTCGCTGGATCAGTTCATCAGCTGGCCGATGATTTCATGCCGCAATTTTACGGTCAAAACGAAACGTTCAGGTCCAGCCGCTGTCACACACCAGCGTGATTCTGGTCAGGGGGCGCTGCGCTTCCCTGACCAGACAATTTGTTCAACTCATTTTTTGGCCGGTCCTTACTGCCGCTGCGACTGCTGTGTCAGCCACAATTCCACCAGATCTTCCCGGCTGAGGGTGCTGGCGGAGGGCCGATCGATCAGGGAGAGGTCCTGGGCTTCCACCAGTCGCCGGATCAGTGTGTGACGTGATTCGTGCGCCCGTCCGGCGGCCTGTTCTGCGTCGCAGGTTGTCACGGATGGGTGGACCACGACGCAGTCCCATGTCGGTGAGCCGAAATTCAGCGACCAGTTCAGAATGCCGCTCCATTCACCGGCGAATTCTTCGTCTGTGGCGGCGGTTGCCGCGTCGGGAATGGCAATGACGACGAGGTCCGGTTTCAGCGAACGCACACGTGCCCGGGCGTCTTCCCGAATCTGCGGCAGCGACAGGCCGTCGACGATCCAGGGAGTAATCTCCGTACGGCTGCCGGGAACGGACTGCGGCAGGAGGCTTGCCAGAATCGTGTCATAAGGTGGCATCGCGAGAATTTTGACCGGCTGGCCACTTCGCAGCATTGCGAGGGTGCGGGCGAAGGTGTCGGCACCGGCCGGGATATCATCGACAGCGGTGCGAACCCCGGCGATCGACTGTGCAATGCGTTCCGCAATCCTGCGGTGTCCCTGCATGTTCGGGTGGATTTCGTCGCTCATGTGCAGTCGCCAGTTGAAGGCGTCGTCAGCTCGCAGGGCGTCGAATTCCCGATAGACGTCGCAGACCGGAACGTTCAGTTCGTGACCCAGAGTGCGCAGGATGTCACAGAAGGCGATTAGTCTGTCAGTGGGACGCGTATCGGTCGTGATCACATTGTTGGGCGTGACCAGGACGGGCTCCGCCCCGGCAGCACGGCATTTTTCGATGATTGCTGTCAAATTCGAACGGTAATCGTCCGCGGAACCTCGAGTCAGATCGTTCAGCCCGAACATGATCGTCACGACATCGGGCCGGTGCATCAGCACGTCTCGCTCAATCCGTTCCAGCGCCTGGGCGGTGGAATGCCCGCTGATTCCGGCGTTGAACATCTCGACTCGGCCGCCGGGTGAGACGCGGCGGAGGGCCGTCCCGACGAAATCCGTGTAAGCGCGGCGGCTTCCCGTGTGGTAATACACCCCCGTGACGCTGTCTCCGAAACAAACGACTCGCAGGTCGGCCCCGGAAAGCAGCTTTCGCCTTGCCGCCGGTGTGACACCGGCGAATGCGGCCGGCTGAATCGTCTGCATCAGCAGTGCCGTCAGTCGCAGATGACCTGCCGGATTGGGATGACAGCCATCGGTGGTCCAGTCCTGCAGGTTGATACCCTGCTGCCGCGCCTGACTCCAGTCCGCAAAGTGATCGACCAGGGGGACCCGCCATTCGCGGGCAATCTCGCGGCAGGCCTGGACATACGATTCCAGACAAATGTTCGGATTTTCGCCGATGCCGTTGCGTGCATCGTCGGCCCAGCGAGGTTCGGTCATGAGGATCGGCAGGATTCCGGATCGCAGCAGTTTCACCACGATCTGCGTCAGATTCTCGCGATAGGCCTCGACGCTGATTCGACTCTCCGTCTTCTCCTTGTCGACGTAGCTGTCGTTCGTGCCATACATGACAGTCACCATGTCGGGCCGCAGGGCGATAACACTGTCGAGCCTGGCCAGCGCCTGATCCGTGCGCTCACCGCCGATCCCGGCATTGATCACCCGGGCGGATATGCCGACATCCCGGAGCTGATGTTCCGTCAGCGCTGCGAACGTCTGGGCGGATTCGACACCGGCACGGAATCCTCTGGTGATGGAATCTCCCAGAGCCACAATTTCCAGATGGAGTTGGTCGGGGTTCAGTCGTGATTCCACACTGAGCAGGGACTCTGCCATCCAGCGACCGACATCCAGGGTTCCGGCCGCATCAAAATGGGCGCTGTTGGCGTTGGATGCGGCCGACGTATCAACGTAGACACAGCGCGGGTCCCGGGGGGCTGCCAGCTGCTGCTGGCGGACAATCGTGGGCACGAACGCGTTGTCCGTGCCATACCGCGTATTCAGGGCCACGAGGGCTGTCAGGGACGGAGCCTGCAGCTCGAGGCGGAGAGCCGACAGCAGCTGCTGCAGCCGTCCGGCATACAATGTCGCATCCGCTTCGTTCGCATCACTTTCACCCTGAACCCACGCCAGTGCCCGCGGAGTCAGTTCGATACCCATCCCCCGCGCGGCCTCAATCGCAGTTCGTGTTTCCGAGACCAGCGACCGGTAACAGACGCCCCCTGCCCCCGCATCATCCGGGTTCCAGTCGCGGTGAATCCCTGTGCCGCTGAAGGCTACCTTGACGACAGCGATCCTGCGATCCGTCTGACGTGCCAGGCTGCGGGCCAGACCGAATTCCGGACCAAAACCGCCTGCGGCCTCGGCGAAGTTTCCGTACTGGCGATCTGCCTGCGCCGGCCCCGGATTGCCTTTCGGCTGAGGCTGAAGTCGGGTCCAGGCTCCGCCACCGGTCGAGTCGTGTTCATCCGGGGGAGGATCGCCGCAGCGCCAC